>JABCZW010000006.1 GCA_013289475.1 Bacteroidota bacterium | reverse complement strand
TACTGCATTCAATAATGCTTTGAAAGACTGGAAGCACGTTATTCTGTTTACATCACATGATCATGAGTTTGTGCAAACTGTGGCTAACCGTATTATAGAACTTACGCCTACCGGAATAATTGACAAACGTATGAGCTATGACGATTATATTAAAGATGAGAATATTAAGGCACAACGTGAGAAAATGTATGAAAAAGCCAAGGTTAAGGCTTAGGTTGAGATAATTTCAATAACAATATCGGCCAAGCGTTCAGCAATCTCATATTTACCACTCTCTGAATCGTGAACTATTTTATCAATTCTCTTTCTGAATTCATTTATATAGCCATTCGCCACAATTAATTTAACTGCATCTTCAAAAGTGGCAGCAATACAATTATAAAAAGTAGCAGACCGTTTATTGTTATGAGTAAACGCATCCACTCCACATTCTACCCTAAATATCATTAAATCTGCCAATTCACGCTCATAAATGCTGACTTTCTTAAACTGGTTAATGAGCCTGTTTACATTTATATTGGTTGTTTTTTCTTTAGGGTTAGCAGATGCATATGCTTTCGCAATCTTCTTCTTATACTGCTCTAATAAAGGATTAGCCTCATCAGAAAGCTCTGCAGAATAAAATTCTTTTACGTTTTTAAATTTATCGAACAAGGTAATTACTTCTCCGATAATATCATCCTTGTCAGATTTATGGAGATGCTTTAACAGAGCCTTTTTAGTGAGTCTAGGCATTATACTTGATATTAATTCAGCTTAATGCCGGCATCTTCGATTGTAATCAACCGAGCCTTGTATAATCCGCCTATAGCTTTCTTGAATGTTTTTTTGCTAATGCCGAACATGTCGTATATAGCTTCAGCAGGGCTTTTATCCACTAATGGAATAAATCCATTTTCTTCTTTCAACTTATTTAAAATCTTTTGTGATATTTCATCTACTTTCTCATAACCGGGTTTATCGATTATCAGATCAATCTTTTTATCCTCACGTATTCGTTTTATATATCCTTTGGTTTTCTCACCTCTTTCTAATTTCCTGAATACATCGCTATTATATACCACACCGGTATGGGTATTATTTATTATAGCCTTGTAGCCAATATCGGTATGACTATAGAGCACCAAATCAACTTCCTGGCCTTCTGTAAATTCATGCGGAGTCAGATCTAAAAAATCTTCCACCTTAGCAGAACCCACAATACGGTTACTTACTTCATCAATATATATATGCACTACATACGAGTTGCCTTCTTCCATTTTCAGCCGTTGCTCACGAAAAGGCACAAATAAATCCTTCATCAGGCCCCAATCGAGGAAAGCACCTATGCCACTTACAGAAACAACATCTAATAGAACAAAATCACCTACCTGTGCAAATGGTTTTTCAGTAGTTGCAATAATTCTGTCTTCCGAATCGAGGTAAACAAATACGTCAACTATATCGCCAATCTTACAATCCAAAGGAACATACCGTATGGGCATTAATATTTCTCCATGCTCACCACCTTCAAGGTAAGCGCCAAAATCTAAAAGCTTAACTACTTCAAGTTCGTTCCACTTGCCAATTTCTGCCATACTATGTTTATTGTACCTATCAAAGATAGGGTAAATGATGCGATTCCGCTATCTTACCTTTTCCCAACAGTTTAATTTCTCATCAAATGCCGAGAATTTCAATTCATAACTATCCGGTACTTCATTCAGCGGACTCCAGTAAGTGGCTAAACGTGTTCCGATTGCCTTTTTAGCTAATTGCCCACTTACGTAGCGGGTATATAAATTATAGAAGTTAAAACCTCTTTCTATTGTATTATCAATAACTGCAGCGCTGTCAATATTCTCGTAAAAGGCATTAAAAAAATAAAATGAATCATATTCAGCAAATGGTACATCCATTATGTTTGCCTGGATGTATTCTGCATTTATAAGTCCATGCTTAGCCGATATTTTCTTCGACATCTCAACCAGGTAATCTCTTTGCTCCACACCAGTAAATATGCCTTCAGTACAAGCGGCACCAATCATACAGAACTTCCCCACTCCTGAGCCAATATCCAGTACTCTTGCTCCGGGTTTTTCTGCCAAAAATCTTGCAGCCAGTTTAGCTACATCAACAGGGGTCCACTGGTTATAAGCAATTTGCCTTATCCTTTCCGGGTAAATAAAGTTGAACTCCACATCACTCACATCTATATCCAATACCTTGCACTCCCCTATCATAAATTGAAATTGGGCGCCAAAGATATAGGAATATAAATGAGTGTAAAAAGAAAATCAACTGCCACTATCTTATTAAAGTCAGGAACCCATATTTGGTACCGGGTGCTCCCAGATAAGTACAATAGTTAATAATATAATAATATACACCATCTGACGCAGGTAAATTAGTTTGCATTATAACGCCGTCCCATCCTTTTAAAGCATCACCCCATTGATAAACCAATACTCCCCAACGGTTATATATTTTACCATCAAAGCACTTTGCATCTTTAATTATAACCTTAAATACATCGTTTGAGCCATCTCCATTCGGCGTAAACACATTAGGAATATACTCTCCATCACAATTAGTTGTATCAACCCTTACAGAATCTCTCAAACTGCGGCAATCACCCACAAGCTGTTCAACGTAATATACGGTTACATTATTTATTTCGGGTGTAGTAAACGGATTAACCTTATATAATGCTGTTCCTCCGACAGGAGTAGCGTACCATGCTACACTTCCGGAGGTAGCCGCAGATAATATTGCCACAGATCCAGGACATACGTTAGTATCGGCAACCAAAGGAGGTTTAATGTTATCAGGTGTCACAATTATTTTTGCAGTATCGCGCGCAGAACAACCATCGGCATTTGTAGTGATCAAAGTATATGTTCCGGGAGTTTTAACAATTATCGTTTGGCTATTAATACCTCCGGGTTCCCAAACATATAATATCTCTCCATTATTTGCAGTCAGTGTAACAGAGTCTCCTGCACAAAATGTTTCAGGGCCAGAGGCGGCGATAGTTGCAAGAGGATTTGACATAGTAATTGCTTGGCTGCAATTAGTAACAATACCACAACAAGTAATCTTGCAGGTATAAACTCCAGGGGTAGTAATTATTTGTACACTATCACTTCCGCTAAGGGGCGGCAACCATTGTATTACACTACCTGTGGAAGATATTACACGCAAACGAACTGAATCGCCTGGGCATATTGCCGGATTGGGACTTGCAACCATGTATGGTGTTGCATATAAATTAACCTGGGCTGTATTTGATAAAATAGGGGCACAAAAAGCTGTATCTGTCAACACACAATAATAGAAACCAGGTGTTTTGACATAAATTGAAGATGAATTCCCTGCAATGACACCTGTAGGGCCCTGCCATTGAAAACTGCCACTACCGGAACAAGTCAGAAACAATGAATCGCCGGGACAAATTGTACCATTATTAGGGGTTATAAAAATTGAGGGTGGAGTTTTAGTTGACACATAAATACTTGCCGCTGAAGAAGCCGAGCACCCGTATTTATTAGTAACCATTGAGGTTATACTGTATGCCCCGGTACCAACCCAAATGCTATCTTTTGTACTACCTGTTGACCACGTATATCCAGTACCCACTGCCACTAACCATGTTGAGTCTCCAGGGCAAACAACATTTTTACCTTTTATACTTAAAGCACTATCCGATGGAATAGGATAAAGTGTTACATAAACAGAATCGTGCAAAACAGAAACAAGCGTGTCACAAATATTCGCCCGCACAATACTATCCGTAATATAATACCAACCCGAATCAGAGGGAGTAAAACTGTTATCAGATAAAGGGCAACCCGTAATGCCAACAAAAGATACAGTTTTAGGCTTCGCAAACCAATAATTAGTTATATATGGCGAACCGGGTGGAATACAATATACTGGGTTTGCCGCAGGGTTCGAAATAGAATCAAATGGGAGTTCCTTAAAGGAACTTCCCTTACAGAACGCAATACTATCATGCTTACATCCCTCACAAATCATTGCAGGCTTAATTTTCGGTAAAGAATCTTCTATATCTACCCTGACACATGTTGTACTATCGCATCCCTTTTTATTGGTAACAGTAAAACAATACTCTCCGCTACTTGTAACAGTAATGCTTTGAGTTGTAGCACCGGTAGACCATGAGTAGGAATTGGCACCATAACCACCCCCGGTTAGAATAACTGACTTCTGGCATACCGTTATAGGAGCAGGATGCTGAGAGTTTATATTTATTACTACATTATCAGTAATTGTAGGTGTTTGCGGATTAGGATTAATAACAACATAAATACTATCGGAAGTTTGCAAACAACCATCAGCAGAGGTTTGGGTAACGGAATACCAACCACTTTTGGTAACGCCCATACCACTATATGGCACACCTGTTGACCATTTATAATTAAAATTAGGCCCAACTTGTGAACATGTGTTTGAAATAGCATTTAAATATCCTGATTCGCAAAACGTAACACTATCGGGGCAGTTATTATTAATACATACACTAACAACTGGCCTGGTGCAAATACTTCCATTCCTTGTATAAAAATCGTAGGGCTGCCTGCTTAGGTCTATTGGTTTAGCAATAAAAATATCGCTACTGCCGGCAGTAGAAAAATATTGAAAAACACCGTAATCGCCATCTGAGCAATAAGACTGAAAACAATCTGCCTGGTTGGAACTATAACCCAAATAGCCACCAGCACTGGTAATTATCATATCCTGGTTAAAACTACCGGCAGTATAAATATCACCAGTTGAATTTACAGCTATACCATAGCCCAGGTTATCATTATGTCCACCTATTTGTCTACTCCATTGCCATACACCAGTTGACCCTAAATACTCGGCAACAAAAATATCCCAGTACCCAACTGAATTAAATGTGCCCTGCCCATATTGGTCGGCATATCCATTAAAACGGCATTCAAAATTTCCAATTACATATGGATTACCAGAACCATCCAGCGAAATAGCCTTCGATGTAACCTGGCTGTTTGAACCGTCAGCCACATCCCATAATAATTTCCCGGTTTGATCATATTTAACAACAAAAATTTTATTCCCATATACATTGGTAAGCGAAACTACGGGACTTACAAAAAAACTCAAAGTTCCACTAAAATCCCCGGTTAAATAAATGTTCGAATTTTTGTCTACGGCAATTCCATTAGCTATGTTAGCAGTTCCGCCACCTGCCATTGTAAACCATTGTTCATTACCACTGCTATTATATTTTATTAAAAAAACTGCATTGTAAAGACTACCCTTATGTACATTATCAAATGTAATTGTATCAGTAAACTGGCCTGTTACATACACATTGCCGGAAGGATCGCATCCTACACCGAGCCCTCTATTAGTATGAGGGCCTGAACCCATTTTTGCCCAGAGAAAATTTCCGCTTCCATCAAGCTTTGTTGTAAAAACATTTACATTATTCTTTACGCTTGTCAGGGTATAAGTTCCAAAGGTTGCTGTGCCCGCAAATTCTCCCGTAACCAAAACATTTCCACTATTGTCAATCGTTATAGCATTGCCAATATCAGCCATTGCTCCACCTGCACTTACAACCCATAACAAAGTTCCTTGGTTATCATATTTAGCTATAAACACATCTTGCGCTCCAGCCGAAGTAATTGTCTTAGAACCAAAAGTTGCAGAACCATAATAATATCCGGTAACGTAACTATTACCCGCAGCATCTACCTTTATAGCAAGCCCTCTGCATGAACCAGAGCCACCTCCTTTCACTGCCCATTTAAAATTTCCATTTTTATCTGTCTTGGTTACAAAAACATCTGAAACCCCGGAAGAAGTCAGAGTAGTTTTACCAAAAGTTGCCGTACCCGAAAAATAACCCGTAGTGTATGTACTGTCACTGCCATCAAGAGAAATGCTATACGCCTCATCAATTGTTGAGCCTCCTGCTCTTTGCATCCAATATTGGGCATTTGCATCTTTCGAAAATGGCAATAACAAAATCAAGCATAACAATAAAACATGTCTTTTACAAAACATCACTTTAAAGTTCCCTTTTGTTTTTCGGTAATTGAGTAATGATAACATACTTATCAAAGGTACTAATATTTAAAGGCCTTGTTATTTAAAGCGGGCCCATCTTTTGCTTTACTTATACGTTAATATCTGAGCAAAGGTTGGTTGGTGGTTATCAACCCATTACCCCTCCTCCACAAGTAAACACCAAATATTATTTTGCCTTATTCCTCAAAACTGAGAAATAGCCCAATTTATAGAAATCGAGAAGAAACATGCTGGCAAAACCCGAACAAAGCAATGGTCTTATTAAGGGACGTTTTATTACGAATGCCAGGCGAACAAAAAAGGTCAATCCATATTTATTGAGTTTCGAATAAACTCTTAATAAAGTAATATCATTGATAAAGGTTTTATCGCTGCCCATAAACTGCATTATTTCATTCAGATTGCGAATGGCTGAGTCAGTATTATCCATAAATACCTTATTCGTATTTAGTTCTGCATGTAACACAGGGTTATCAATATGCTTTATAGAAATATTCCGTACTTTAAGCTCATAGCCAAAAAGGGTATCCTCGTGGCCATACCCCGTAATTTTTTCATTCAACTGCACTGCTTCAAATACTTTACGTTCTACAACAAAGTTGTTTGTCATAAATGAAGCATTCGGGTTCATTTGCCTTTCCTTCGCGGGCTTGCTTTCCTTTTTTCTTCCATATTGCCAATGTAAACGTGTGTTTCTATCGGGCTTTTGCTCTGAATAAACCCTCCCCCCGCATATAACCTTCTCCCCTTTCTTTATTTCTTCAATATAGTTCGCCAGGAAGCTATTATCCAGTATTTCAGAATCACAATCAAGAAACAATAAATTATCATACTTAACATGCTTTAAAAAGAGGTTCCTGATACGCGCTCTGCCAATATTTTCAAGCAAACACATGTATTTTACCAATTCTGAAGTAAGTTCCTTACTCTCCTGTTGATATTGGACATCTGAATGATCATCAATAATAATAATCTCCGCAGGCACACCGAGTTCAGCCATCTGTACCGATAAGGCTTTTACAAGCTTACCGACCTTAACATTATAAACAGGTATACAAATTGAGAGCATTGTTCTATAATAGGATTGCTAATGTAATTAAGATAGCAGATAAGAAAACTATTGTTTTTCAAAATTATTATATATTTGCGCCATGAAACTGACACACTTACATCATTATCATCATGCTTATCTCTGCAAGAGTAGGCCGTAAGTGTATTGTACAATAACCAAAACAACAACAATATATTCGAGGCTTACCTTAAAAAGTAGGCCTTTATAATTTTATAAAAAAAACAAGATGGCACTAAAAATAGCAATACAAAAATCAGGCAGGCTCTATGACGATTCTGTTAAACTTCTTAAGGAATGTGGAATAGAGTTCAACAATAGCCTTAACAGGTTACGGACTGAAGCATCTAACTTTCCAATGGAAATACTTTTCCTGCGCGACGATGACATACCTCAATACGTAGCAGATAAAGTAGCCGATATTGGTATAGTAGGCGAAAACGTATTGCTGGAAAAGCAAAAAGATGTAAAAATATTCGAGCACCTTGGTTTTGGTAAATGCAGGTTATCTATTGCATTGCCTAAGGGGGTAAAATATAAAGGAATACAGAGCCTTGATGGTATGCGTATTGCCACATCTTACAATAATATTCTCACTGGCTTCCTGAAAAAGAACAAAATAAAAGCTGAGATACACGAAATAAGTGGCTCGGTGGAAATTGCACCAGGTATTGGCCTCGCAGATGCAATATGCGACTTAGTAAGTTCAGGCAGTACACTCTTTACCAATGGATTGAAAGAAGTAGAAACAGTTATGAAAAGTGAAGCTTTACTTATAGGTAATCACAAATTGAGCAAGCAGGAGCAAGTCGTTGTAAACAAGTTAATATTCAGGATACAGGCTGTTAAAAAGGCATCGAAGAATAAGTATATATTACTGAATGCTCCTAATAAAAACCTCGACAAGATTGTATCTCTGATACCGGGAATGAAAAGCCCTACTATTTTACCGCTTGCGGAAAAAGGCTGGAGTAGTGTACACTCAGTAGTTCTTGAAGATGAGTTTTGGGAAGTAATTGAAAAGATTAAGGATGCCGGTGCACAGGGCATATTGGTAATACCAATTGAAAAAATGGTTTTGTAATGAAAGTATTCGCTTATCCTGCACAAGATAAATGGGTTGACCTTGTTAAAAGGCCAACCGAAAACTATGGAGCTATTGAAGAATCTGTAAAAAGCATTCTTAAATCAGTAGAAAACAGAGGAGATAAAGCGCTTATCGAACTCACCAAAAAGTTCGACAAAATTGCCATTAATAACTTAAAGGTTAATGCTAATACTACTAGGTCAGCCAAGAAAGAAATTCCTGCCAGGCTTAAAAATGCCATAGATACAGCATATAAAAACATTTATGCTTTTCACGCTACGCAAGTCAGCAAAGTGCAAAAGATTGAAACCACTAAAGGAGTTATTTGCTGGAGAAAGTCGATTGGCATTGAGAAGGTGGGCTTATATATTCCTGGCGGTTCGGCTCCATTATTCTCTACCGTACTTATGCTTGGCATTCCCGCACAAATAGCAGGATGTAAAGAAGTAATCTTGTGTACCCCACCCGATAAAACTGGTGCAATAAACCCTGCCATTTTATACGCAGCCGATAAATGCGGAATAAAGAATATTTATATGGTGGGCGGTGCACAAGCAATCGCAGCTATGGCTTATGGCACAAAAACTATTCCCAATGTCCATAAAATATTTGGCCCGGGTAATTCATATGTAATGATAGCTAAGCAATTGGTATCACTAAGAGGAGTTTCAATAGATATGCCCGCAGGTCCATCAGAGGTGCTTGTTATTGCAGATGATTCCGCTGATGCAAGTTTTGTTGCAGCAGACTTACTGAGCCAAGCAGAACACGGACCGGATAGCCAGGTAATATTAGTTTCAACAAGCAAAAAACTGGCTGAAGAGGTTAATAAAGAAATTGCAGAACAATTGAAAGTGTTACCACGTAAAGCCGTTGCAGAAAAAGCGTTAAACAATAGTAGCGCGATACTCTTAAAGAACTTAGATAGCGCAATAGGCTTTTCTAACCTATATGCACCAGAACATCTTATTCTTTCATGCGCAAATGCAGAAAAGCTAGCAGAAAAGGTTATTAATGCAGGTTCGGTTTTTATAGGCAATTACTCACCTGAAAGTGTAGGAGATTACGCTTCAGGCACTAACCACACCTTGCCAACTAACGGTTATGCAAGAGCCTACAGTGGGGTTTCGGTAGATAGTTTTGTAAAGAAGGTTACCTTCCAGAAGATAACACCTGATGGTTTGCTAAAGCTTGGCTCAACTATTGAAACCATGGCAGAAGCAGAACAATTACAAGCGCATAAAAATGCTGTAACGATCCGTTTGAACGAAATAAAAAAGAGAAAGAATGTTTAATTTGAAGAACATACTACGACCTAATATAGCGTCGCTTACACCATACTCCTCGGCACGTGAAGACTTTAAGGGAGAAGCTGAAATATACCTTGATGCGAATGAAAACTCTATCGGTTCTGCAATAAATACTCATATACTTAACCGTTACCCTGATCCACTACAATTAAAAGTAAAAAAGAAACTGGGAAAGATAAAAGAAGTTGCTTCTGAAAATATTTTTCTTGGCAATGGTAGTGACGAAGCTATTGATATATTGATTCGGGCTTTCTGCAATCCCGGGAAAGATAATGTTGTCATATTGCCTCCCACATATGGAATGTATGAAGTAGCTGCCAAGATAAATGATGTAAAAGTAAAGTCAGTTAACCTAAATACCGATTTACAACTCGACTTACCTGCATTAACTAGAGCAATAGACAGTAACACCAAAATTATTTTTGTTTGCAGCCCAAATAACCCTACCGGAAGCATCATTAATAAACCTTACATTGAAAAACTGCTTAATACCTTTAATGGAGTTGTAGTAGTGGATGAAGCCTATATTGATTTTGCAGATTCACAAAGCATGTTACAGGATATAAGTAAATATCCTAACCTCGTTATTATGCAAACATTTTCGAAAGCATGGGGACTTGCAGGCTTAAGAGTTGGTATGGCATTTGCTAGTGCAGAAATAATAAGCATCATGAACAAAATAAAAGCACCTTATAATGTTGGCGAGCTTGCACAAAAGTTAATTCTGGAGGCATTAGATAATAAAGATGCTGTAGATAAGATGATCAGTACTTTGAAAAAAGAAAGAGTTATTTTAATTGATAAACTGCAAGGATTCTCATTCGTAAAAGGTGTTTTGCCTTCACAATCCAACTTTCTTTTAGTGAAGACAAATGAACCCAATAAGCTTTATGACTTTTTAATTGCAAATAATGTGGTGGTGCGCAACCGTTCGACCTTACCATTATGTGAAGGCAGCCTACGCATGACAATAGGCACTCCAGATGAGAACAAAAAACTACTTTCACTTCTATCAACATTTGAAAAAACATACAGCAAATGAAAAAGGTTTTATTTATAGATAGAGATGGTACAATTATTATTGAGCCTCCTGTAACTGAGCAAGTAGACTCACTTGATAAGCTAGAGTTCCTGCCCGGTGCTATTACTTCCTTGGCTAAAATTGCTAATGAGACAGATTTCGAATTGGTGATTGTTACTAACCAGGATGGACTTGGAACAGCTTCATTCCCCGAGGAGAATTTTTGGCCTGCACAAAATATGATGCTTAAAATACTGGAAGGCGAAGGAGTAAAATTTAAAGCCATATATATTGACCGCAGCCTTCCTGCAGATAATGCACCTACCCGCAAACCAAGGACGGGTATGCTCACGCAATATTTTACATCTGAATATGATTTAAAGAACTCTTTTGTTATTGGCGACAGGCCAACTGATATAGAATTGGCTAAGAACCTTGGCTGTAAGGGTGTTTTTATTAATGGTACAAAACCTATTGGCGATGATCTGATGCCATATCTTGCTCTAAAAGCAAGCACATGGAACGACATATACAATTTCCTTAAACTGCCTGCAAGGCTTATTAAGAAGGAACGAAAGACCAATGAAACAGACATACTAGTAGAATTGAATCTTGATGGCACCGGACAAACCAATATTAAAACAGGTCTCAACTTCTTCGACCATATGCTTGACCAATTGGGCAAACACTCAGGTATAGATTTGAAGGTAGAAACTAAAGGCGACACACATGTTGACGAACACCACACTATAGAAGACACCGGAATAACTCTTGGTGAAGCATTTGCCCAGGCATTGGGAAACAAGAAAGGCATCGAACGATATGGCTTCTGTTTGCCAATGGATGACTGCCTCGCACAAGTAGCAATTGACTTCGGTGGCAGGAACTGGATAGAGTGGAATGTCGAGTTCAAACGAGAGATGATTGGTGATATGCCTACTGAAATGTTCTTCCACTTCTTCAAATCATTCTCCGATGGAGCTAAGTGCAACCTCAATATAAAAGCCGAAGGCGAAAACGAACACCACAAGATCGAATCGATATTTAAGGCTCTTGCAAGAGCTATTAAGATGGCTGTAAAGCGCGACGCAGACAAGATGACTTTACCAAGCACTAAAGGAACATTATAGATGAATGTAGTTGTCATACGATATGGAGCAGGCAATATTCAATCGGTGCTATTTGCATTGCAGCGCATTGGTATTACCCCAACTCTTTCATCCGATCCGGCTGTTATAGCCAAAGCCGACAAGGTTATATTTCCGGGTGTTGGTGAGGCTTCGGGCACAATGAAGGAATTGAAAGCTTCCGGCCTAAATAATGTTATCAAAGAACTCAAACAACCTTTCTTGGGTATTTGCCTCGGACTTCAGCTTATGTGCAAACACTCGGAAGAAGGTAATGTTGACTGCTTGGGCATATTCGATCTTAACGTAAAGAAGTTCATTCCTGCAGATAATGTTAAAGTCCCACATGTAGGCTGGAACACCATTCAAAACCTGAAAGGGCCTTTATTTAATGGCATTCCCGAGAACAGTTTTGTTTATTATGTACATAGTTTTTATGCAGAGCCGGGCAAAGAAACCGCTGCAACCACCAATTATATTAACCCTTTCAGCGCTTCGTTGAGTAAAGGTAATTTTCACGCGGTGCAGTTTCATCCTGAAAAAAGCGGAACAGTTGGAGAAAGCATTTTAAAAAATTTCATAAGTCTATGATACGTGTTATACCAGCTATAGATGTAATTGACGGAAAGTGCGTGCGACTCTCTTTTGGCGATTTTTCGAAAAAAGTGATATATGACGAAAAGCCATGGGAAGTTGCCAAACGATTCGAAGACGCTGGCATTAAACGCTTGCACCTGGTTGACCTCGACGGAGCAAAACAAGGCAAGGTGGTAAACTTTAAAGTACTGGAAAGGATATCGACCATAACAAACCTAGTTATTGATTTTGGTGGTGGAATTAAAGCACATGAAGACATTCGCATTGCATTTAACAGCGGTGCAAGTATGATATCTACCGGAAGCATTGCTATAAAGAACAAAACATTATTTAAAGAATGGCTGAAGCAATATGGAGCAGATAAAATAATTGCTGCGGCCGATGCCAAGAATGAGAAAGTAGCTGTATCGGGTTGGCAAGAAGACAGTGGTATATCCATATACGATTGTATCAGAGAATTGTTGACTGACGGAGTTACCCAGGTCATTTGTACTGACATATCAAAAGACGGCAGCCTTGCAGGGCCTGCAACGGACTTGTACAAGAACCTGTTGAAAGAGATAAAAGACTTCAACCTGATTGCAAGCGGAGGCATTAGCTGCCTGCAGGATATTGTTGATGTAGAACAAGCGGGTTGCAAGGAAGTCATAGTGGGTAAAGCATTATATGAAGGCCGGATTGAATTAACTGAACTAAAACCATTTCTTGTTTAACATGCTCACGAAGCGCATCATACCTTGTATGGACATTCAGAATGGAAAGATTGTGAAAGGCATCAACTTTCTCAACATCCGCGAAGTGGGCGACCCCGTTGAGCAAGGGCGTTACTATGCAAGCCATGGTGCTGATGAGTTAGTGTATTTAGATATTACCGCAACGGATGAAAAGCGGAAAGTCTTTTTATCGCTTGTTAGAGAAATAGCACAGGCCATCAATATTCCTTTTACTGTCGGTGGTGGCATTTCTACTATTGATGATGTATCTGCGCTTTTAGATGCAGGCGCTGATAAAATATCTATTAACTCAGCGGCAGTGAAGAATCCAAAGTTGATAACCGAACTGGCAAACCGTTTTGGTTCACAATGTATTGTTGTAGCCATAGATACTAAGAATGAAGAAGGTGATTGGTATGTATATGTTCATGGGGGCAAAACAAAGACTCCGCTTAAAACCATTGACTGGGCAAAACAGGCGGAAGAACTGGGTGCAGGAGAGATATTGCTTACATCTATGAATAACGACGGAACCAAGAATGGCTTCGCGAATGATATTACCAAAAGGGTTTCCCAATCGCTCAACATACCGGTTATTGCATCGGGTGGAGCAGGAACTATGGAACACTTTGCCGATGTATTTACAACAGGCTGTGCCGATGCTGCCTTGGCTGCCAGCGTGTTTCATTACAAAGAAATTGAGATACCTGTACTTAAAAAATTCCTTTCTGAACAAAACATATCCGTAAGAATATAAAACTATGAAAATAGATTTCGCAAAATTCGAATCGGGCTTAGCGCCTGCCGTAATACAAGATTCCCAAACCGGGAAAGTGTTGATGCTCGGGTACATGAACGAAGAAGCCTTGGCAAAAACCGAGAAAGAGAAGAAAGTAACATTCTTCAGCCGCAGCAAAAAGCGTTTGTGGATGAAAGGCGAAGAATCGGGTAACATATTGCATGTAAAAGAAATACTGGCCGATTGCGATAACGATGCCATACTTATAAAAGCTCTGCCAACCGGGCCCGTGTGCCATACCGGTGCCGATACCTGCTGGAATGAAAAGAACGAGCCTGATTTTTTAACACATCTCGAAAGCATTATACAAAAGCGTAAGAGTGATTCATCTGAAAAGTCATATACCTCTTCGTTGTTAAAGTCCGGTATAAATAAGGTAGCACAAAAAGTAGGCGAAGAAGCCGTTGAACTGGTAATTGAAGCCAAGGACAATAACGAAGAATTGTTTTTGAACGAAGCGGCTGACCTGCTCTTCCACTACCTGGTATTGCTTGCTGCCAAGGATACCAATTTAGCGTCGGTAATAAAAGTATTAAAGGACCGCCATAAATAACATTACCATGAACAGGCCGACACAACAGGTTTACGAAAACTATACTCCGCACGATTTTGCTGTGTGGGAAACTCTCTTCAACAGGCAAATGCCATTGCTGAAGGACACCGCTTCTAATGAATACCTCGAGGCGCATAAGACCATTAAGTTCTCTCCTAACCGCATTCCGGACTTCAGAGAAGTAAATACTATTGTGGGCAACCTGACAGGCTGGAACCTGCACGTGGTGCCTTGCATAAGCCCGCAGAAGGATTTCTTTCAACTGCTTTCGCAAAAGAAGTTTACTGCTACTTGCTGGTTGCGTACTATGGAACAGCTTGACTATCTGGAAGAGCCTGATATGTTTCATGATGTATTTGGGCATGTGCCTTTGCTTACCAATACAAGCTATTGCGATTTCTTTAAAGGTATAAGTACTATTGCGCTGGAACATATTGAGAATCCTTTGGCAGTTGAGCTGTTGGGTAAAATATATTGGTTCACTATTGAATTTGGTTTGATACGTGAGCATGGTAAAAAGAAGATCTATGGTGCGGGAATAATGTCGTCGTTTGGCGAAGTGAAGCATTGCCTGGGTGATAAAGTAACCCACGTAGATTTTGATGTAGAGAAAATATTCTCGACCAATTACCGCAACGACCAGATGCAAAACCTCTACTATGTAATTGATTCCTACGAGCAGTTATACAATTCGCTCGATGAAATAAACACAGGTTTAAGGAAGAGGATAAAAGCCTCAAAACCAATAGGTATTTAATTTCCGATATTAACATTAGTGCTTTAAAAACTTAGTGCATTTTGTTGGCATTTGTAGTGCCTTGTAGGTTAATTTTGGCAAGTGAATAAACACATCTCCACATATGGTTTCTATTGCCGGGTTTCCCTCCTTATCCTCCTATTTACAGGTTGCGCCACTTCACGCAAGGCTGAACGCGCTCATAAAGAGGCTGAAGAAGCGAAAGAAAAAGCGGTTAAAATAAAGTACGCCGAAAAACTCGGCACCGATACTGTCCATATTACCAATTACACACTCTATTCCTTTATCGACGACTGGTACGGCGTTCCTTATCATTATGCGGGCCATGCTAAAACGGGTATTGATTGTTCCGATTTTGTTTCTATTCTGTATCAAACTGTATATGGCAGAGATATAAGTGGTACTGCGGGCAACCAGTTTGAGGCATGTTCGGTGGTTAAAAAAGATGACTTACAAGAGGGTGATTTGGTATTTTTTAAGATCAACAGCAAGAGCATTTCGCATGTGGGCGTATACCTGCAGAACAACAAATTTGTGCATGCCAGTGTGCATAGTGGTGTGGTTATTAGCGATCTCGATGAATCTTACTACAAGCTATATTTTTATAAGGGCGGCCGAATGAAAGCCAAATCCTAGTGGTATTTTATTTTTCTCTTTCTAATCCCTATTCACTGGCCACTAATCACTATTACGCCATTATCTCGCCTATCGAATTATCATAGTGTCCTTTATATTCACTTACCTCTCCCAACGATTCTTCATCTACCACAAACTCTTTACCTACTACTACACCTAATAAACTGAACTCAGCGCTTGAGTTTGCCATGTATTCTACAAAGGCATCTTCTTTATCGGGGCTTACCGATACCACTACCCTGCTCTGGCCTTCACCAAACAGGAATGCATCCTTGCGTATCACTCCGTCCGAATTAATATCGAAGCCTAAGCCTCGCGGCATAGCCGATTCAGCAAGGGTAACAAATAGTCCTCCGTCAGAACAATCGTGGGCCGATTCTACCAGTCCGGCAGCAATAAGTCCTTTAACAGCAGCTTGCACTTCAAATTCCTCGTCGAGGTTAAAGTGCGGCGCAGGCGATGCCTTTACATTGTGGTACGAGTATAAATATTCCGAACTGCTTATATTGTTATGGCACTCACCAATCATGTATATCAGGTCGCCTTCTTTCTTAAAGTCCAGCGTCATGGTCTTGTGCTTATCTTTTACAATGCCCAGCATGCCAATGGTTGGTGTAGGGAACACAGGACCTTCGTACGACGACTGATTATAGAAACTTACATTACCACCCGTTACCGGAGTAGTAAACTTGTTACAGGCCTCGCCAATGCCTTTTATGGCATTTACAAATTGCCAGAACACTTCCGGGTTATACGGGTTGCCAAAGTTGAGGCAATTGGTAATGGCCACACCTTCGCCGCCCGAACATACAATGTTCCTTGATGCTTCACTAACTGCAATAGCTCCACCCACATGTGGGTCAGCATAAACGTAACGCGAATTACAATCAACCTTCAAAGCCAAAGCGCAATTAGCATTCTTAACATTTACAATGGCAGCATCCGATGGTTTGTTGGTGCTCATGTTCACCGTGCCCACCATCGAATCATATTGCTCATATATCCATTTCTTCGATGCAATGTTAGGGTGCGCTAACAAAAATTCAGCCACCTCCCTGTAATCTTCCGGCTCTTGTACCGTATTAATATCGAATTTCTTAAACTCGCTGTAATAAGCAGGTTCTTTAAACTCGCGCTTGTACACCGGTGCACCGCCGCCAAGCACCAAAGCTTCGGCTGGCACTTCAGCCACCAGTTCGCCATGCATAAAGTACTTCAGGCTTTTGCCGTCGGTTACCTCGCCAATAACGGCATAGTGCAAATCCCATTTCTTCATCACATCTTCCACTTCCTTCTCGCGGCCCTTCTCTACAATTACAAGCATGCGCTCCTGGCTTTCCGATAACAATATTTCAAACGGCTGCATGTTGTGCTGGCGCAGCGGCACCTTGTCGAGGTGTATTATCATACCGCTCTCGCCCTTGGCCGACATCTCCGATGTGGAACAGGTAATACCTGCCGCACCCATGTCCTGCATACCAACAACTGCTCCTGTCTTAATAACTTCCAACGATGCTTCCAGCAAAAGTTTCTCCTGGAACGGATCGCCCACCTGTACCGATGGAAGGTCCTCTGCCGAATCCTCCGTAATATCTGCCGATGCAAAGGTGGCGCCATGTATGCCGTCCTTGCCCGTAAACGAACCAATAATATATACAGGGTTACCTGCACCCTTCGATATTGCCGAAACCGATTTGCCTACTTTCAATATACCTACCGACATGGCATTTACCAGCGGGTTTACATTATAGCAGTCATCAAAAAACACCTCGCCGCCAACGGTAGGCACGCCAAAAGCATTGCCATAATCGCCAATGCCTTTTACAATTCCTTTCATCAGCCACTTGGTACGGTCCGATTCTATATTGCCGAAACGCAACGAGTTAAGCTGCGCTATAGGGCGGGCGCCCATGGTAAAAATATCGCGGTTTATGCCGCCTACGCCTGTTGCTGCACCCTGGTATGGCTCCACTGCCGATGGGTGGTTATGCGACTCTATTTTAAAGGCGCATCCATATCCCTCGCCAATATCTACCAGCCCGGCGTTCTCCTCACCCGCCTTGGCCAGCAAATGCTTGCCCTCGCGCGGAAGGGTCTTTATATAAAATATCGAATTCTTATACGAACAATGCTCGCTCCACATTACCGAAAATATGCTCAGCTCGGTATAATTCGGCGTTCTGCCCAATACGGCTTTTATCTTGTCAAATTCCTCTACCGACAGCCCCAACTGCTGTGCTATTTCCACTGTTACTTTTGGTGTTTTCTCTATTACTTCCATAGTGTTATTATTCTACTGGCAAAGATATGTATCGCCTCTTAATTGGTCTAGTTATTTTATCAACAGCGCCCGTCACTGCGAGGCACGTGGCAACCCCGAAGGGCTCGTGAACTCTTTAATGAATAATTAGAATCAGTGAACAATCTCAGTTTTGCCCTCATCCTTCTTCTCCCAAGCGGGAGAAGCGTCACTTGCTCCTTTTCCCATTCCTAATTATTAATTGCTAATTCCTAATTGCCACAAAGTGGCGTAAACTGTCGTAAAATGTCGTAAATCCACTTTGTTTTTCCTGTCTTCTTACTGATTTTCAATTAGTAAAGCCCATTTTTATGCTGTTTTTTGGCCTGTTTATTTTATCCTCATTTTGTAACATACTGATTTTCAAAATCATTTCGAAACACCGATTTTAATAATCTTCCCTTTTTTCGTGTCGCACTCATTGCTAATGCATCTCTTCCCATTCCCACTCATAACTTATAACTCATAATTCATAACTTCAACTTAGCTAACGCTAAATTAAACATTTTGTTTATTAACTATCTCAAAAAAGTGAAATAGTTTTGAACAACCACGAAATATTATAAACATATAACATTTTGTTGTCACATTAGGTTAACCTAGCGATTTTTGAATCGCATTTTATGATCCAAAAGCAGTATTTCATGCGCAAGTTCAAGAGACAAGTCACGTTTTTCCGCAAAATCCCTGACACGTATTAATCCAGTTCCTTCACAGTCAGGGCAGGTCTCAGCGCAAGGTATCTCATAGTCCTCCTCGGTTATCTCACCAAGGCCTTTACAATAAGGACAATCCATAACCACCCTTTCAGGTGGAATACTCATATCAACATTGAATATAATTCCTGAAACAGGTTCTGTATTATTCTTCATTGATAAATGGTTCTATTTGTTGCAACTCAGCGATTAGTTCTTTAACATCCTGACGTTTGAGTACAATTGTTCCAAAATACATTTCATCCTCTTTATCAAAGATTCCTATATACAAATCACCTTTATCATTCTGATAACACTTCATCTCACTACTTTCATCGTAGAATACCTTTGTTGTTGGCATATTATTATAGTTTAATGGCACAAAAATATTATATAGGTTATTGAAACCCCCATCTAATTTATTAACAATCCGCGAATCCCCTTTCAGCATTGACTTATATTTTTTTAAACGTTTATTTACGGCAGTACAAATGGTATTATATCTATGGGTATTAGTACCCCAAAATGCCTATTTTTGAGCAAAATGACATTTAGCAAATGGGCGATTACGTCTTTTGTACTTTTTACCTTTTACTGTTTTCATTTATTGTTTTAAAAGCCAATTTATTTAAGCTCCCCGGTTTAAGTAATCGCTATACCCTTTTTGCGTTTTACTTAAAGTTATTATTTGGCATTGCGCTGTGGTATATATATACCTATCACTATAAGAACAGGGACACGTCAGATATTTTTAAATACTACGACGATGGTAAGCTTATGTTCCAGACGATACATACCGGCTTTGGCAATTTCTTAAAAATGTTTACCGGCATTGGAGATTCAAGCCCCGAAATACAGGGCTATTACCACTCCATGAAAAGCTGGATAAACGGCCACGACAGCACTTTGTATAACAACAGCCATTTCATCATCAGGTTCAATGCCTTGTTAATGTTCTTCTCGGGCGGGCATTACACTGTATATATAATTGCAATGTGTTTTATTGCCCTCTGCGGCCTCTGTTATTTATATAAGACCTTCTACCCCTTTTTGCCAGATACACCCAAACTACTTTTTGCAGCAGTGTTTTTATTCCCATCAGTATTAATGTGGTCTTCCGGCGATTTAAAAGAGGTATTTGTTTTCCTGGGACTGGGATTATCTATTTACTACTTCAAAAAATTACTGGCTAATAATGGTAACAACTTGGCTAATCTATTATTGGTTCTATTTGCTTTTGTTCTAATATTCGAAAGCAAAGCATATATCTTTCTCTGCATATTGCCCTGCTTTATTGCAGAGTTTTTAGTTAGCAAATTAAAAATTGCAAACAGGTTTACATGGCTTACGTATATTATTGTTACTTCACTGTACTTGCTAATCGGGCTGAATATAAATAAGGTCTACCCGAGTGTTAACCCCATTGCAACATTATCTGACAAGCAACAGGAGTTCATGCGCCTGGCAAAGGGTGGCATTTACCTTGCTGTAGCCAGCGATGAAACCCAATACGCGTATATACCTGTTGAAGATTCAGTAAATATTCTGCCTGCCAACCCTTATGCCGATAGCTTATTGCATAAACATGGCATACAGTATTTATGCTCTGCAGCATTTTGCTATAAAGAAGAACAGGCAAAAAAAATTGCTCCCTATTGGTTAAAAGCAGGCCAGCCCTTCGACCTGATACGCCACCGTACAGAGGACACGCTACACCTTATTGCCAACGACAGCACCGTTTATCGCCTCGACACATATATAGAAACGGCTAAGAGTCGTATAGATGTCCCTTTGCTGAAACCTACCTTCAGTGGCCTTATTGCTTATATACCCACTGCACTTACCAATACGCTCTTCAGGCCATACCCGCACGAACTGCATTCATCGGCAACCATTATAGTGTTTGCAGAAAATGTGATTTTTCTGTTGCTTGGCTTTTTTGCTTTTGCCTTTATGCGGCGCAATAACCCTAACCGTAATATGGTAGCTTTTTGCCTCAGTTATTGCCTGCTAATGCTTGTGCTTATTGGCATTTCGACCCCCTTATATGGTGGTATTGAACGTTATAAGTCGGTAGTAATACCTTTTATGCTTATTTTGCTGCTGCTCATTTATGACAAAGACAAGTTTAAACGTACCCTGAAAAAATAAAAACTCGTTGCATGGCAATTAAACGCAAACACCTTTTTCAAAAAAAATCGCACCAGCATATCCTCGACCGATTGGAGGAAGATGCACATGCCGGTGGTGGAATGAACAAAATACTTACCGTCCGCGACCTTACCGCCCTTGGTATTGCTGCTATTGTGGGTGCGGGTATATTTTCCACAGTGGGTAAAGCCTGTTTCGATGGCGGCCCGGGTGTAATATTCCTCTTTATCATTACCCCTATTGTCTGCGCTTTTTCTGCCCTTTGCTATGCCGAATTTGCCTCACGTGTTCCTATATCGGGCAGCGCTTATACCTATTCTTATGTAGCCTTTGGCGAATTAACCGCATGGATTATCGGCTGGGCCCTTATTATGGAATATGCCATTGGTAACGTGGTGGTGGCCATTTCCTGGTCATCGAACCTGAAAACTTTTTTAAGTAATATAGGCGTCACCATTCCCGATTATTTAAGCACCAGCTTTTTTGAAGTAAGAAGTGCCAACAACCGATTTTTAGACCTTGTAGCACAGAAAGCGACCATTACTCCTGAGCTTACCGCTTCACATAACCTGTGGATGAACGCCCCGCACATCGGCAACATACCTATTATATTAAACTTCCCGGCCCTGCTCATTACCTTCCTTATTACATGGTTGGCGTATGTTGGTATTAAAGAATCGCGCACGGGCAGTAACTTAATGGTCGCTTTTAAATTATTGGTAGTGTTAGCCGTAATAGCCATAGGATGCTTCCATATAGATAAAGGTAACTGGGTTCCTTTTCTGCCTAACGGTATGGGTGGAGTAATGAAAGGGGTATCTGCCGTGTTCTTTGCCTATATTGGTTTCGACGCTATATCTACCACCGCCGAGGAATGTAAAAATCCCCAGCGGGATCTTCCTAAAGGAATGATGTATTCGCTCATTGCATGTACGGTATTATATATTACCCTCGCCCTTGTGCTAACAGGTATTACCAAATACACCAACCTCAATACCGAAGCTTTTCTTGCTAATGCATTCAACTCAATAGGCATGCACTGGTTTGGTGGCATTATAGCACTGAGCGCCGTGGTGGCAACTACCAGCGTTATGTTGGTGTTCCAGTTGGGCCAGCCACGTATATGGATGAGCATGAGCCGCGACGGGCTTTTACCACCTGCCTTTAAACGCGTACACCCAAGATTTAAAACACCTTCGTTTGCAACCATAGTTACCGGCTTCCTGGTTGGTATTCCTGCCCTTATCATGGATTCGGATTTTGTAACTGACCTTACCAGCATTGGCACATTGTTTGCCTTTATTTTGGTTTGCGGTGGTATACTTATGCTTTCGAAAAGCAAGGACGGGCCTCAGCCTAAATTCAAGGTGCCTTATATAAGTAGCAGGTTCCTGTTGCCTTTATTATTTATTGCCATCATAGCCATATTCCAGTATGAGCTGCCGGGTACATTATCAAGCTTCTTTAACCTTGACACCATAGCAAAAGAGGAAAAAATAAGTATTTCCGATGCCTTTATTGAACGCATACCTTACTTCGTTTTCTTAGTAATATGCTCAATCATGCTGGTCTTCTCCATACTGCGTAAACTATCGCTGATACCGGTATTGGGCGTGCTCTCCTGCTTCTACTTAATGACTCAGCTGGCGGTAGTTAACTGGGCATGGTTTGCTATATGGCTGCTTATTGGCTTAGCCATATATTTCAGTTATGGCGTTAAGCATAGTAATTTAAGAGGGCTAAAAGAGTAAATTTGCCCAATTATAAAAGGCAACCTTAAGCTTTTATGGCAAAAACATATCGCATATTATTGGCAGCAATGCTCATATTTATTGCATGCGATATGAATGCCCAGTCTTCTAAGGAATCGCGCTATTTATTCCACTTTAATCCTTTTAACCAGGTGCAGCCTTCGGCGCCAAAACATGGCCGAACAGTAAAAGTACTTTTCGATATGGGCCTTGTATCGCAGTTTTATAATACCGACCCTCACTATACCACAGGAACTACAGCTAACGGCTCATATACCATTGGGCTTAAGCTAAGCATACCCGTATTGCAAAACGGAAACATCCTAATAGGCGGAGAATACATGAATCACAATTTCAATTTCTATTCCTACTACTTCGCTCCCGGTTACTCCTTCTTATACGATGGTAATGAAATCTATAACCACGCCATTGAGATGGATGAGCTTCATATACCTATTCAGTACAAAATAAATTTTAACCCTGAAGCCAGGAAAGTAAAAACCTTTTACGCCACCATTGGCTGGATTTATCGTTACATGTTTTACGACAACTCGCTTATTACAAACAGTAACAACGGCAAGTTTGTCTGGGAAGGACAAGGTGACATCACTACGCTATTCCAGCTCTTTGGCCCTACGGGCAGTAGTGCAATGGAGGTCGGTCTGGGTTACCAGCACAACAGGCTTAGTAACGGCAATGCCTGGTTCTTCGAAATTGAATACAAGTACGGATTTTCGCCCTATCTGTATGCAGGAAATAATAATGGTTCCAACAGTGTTCAGTTTACCCTCAACTCGCTTTCGTTCAAGTTAGGTTTACGTTTATAAACTATAACAGATAAACAGCTTGAAGCAAAAATCTCTTATACGCGAACTCTTTTCAGTCATTTTATGGACATTCGTTATTGTTCTTATACTCATCAATTTTGTGGGTTCATTTTCCTATACTGATTCGGCTTCCATGGGGGGAACGGTAGATCCGGGCGATTTTGTATGGGTAAATAAATTGGCTTATGGTCCGCGCTTTATGAATTATTTCAGGCTGCCGGGTTATTCGCATATTAAGCGTAACGATGTTGTAGTATTTAACTATCCCCTTGAATTTGACCTGCCGGTAAATAAAAAGAGGAATTATATGAAGCGCTGCATCGGCTTACCGGGAGATACTGTGAAGATATTTGACAGGGATGTATTTATCGGTAAAAAAGCGCTGGAAGATTACCCCGATTTTCACTATTCTTATACCATTAAAGCCACTACCGATACGCTCGAGAAATATGTTAACCGCGCCATGCACATTACCGAAACAGAAGTTGGCACCAGCACCAAGGAATATATTTTTATGCTAAGCAAAGCTGAAGCTGATTCTGTAAGGAAAATACCCGGTGTAACATCTGTTAACCCTTCTATAACTATCGACTCGCCCACTAATATGTTCCCTACAGGCTCAAACTATAGATGGAATGATGATAATTACGGCCCCATTGTTGTGCCTAAAAAAGGCACAACAGTTCATCTGAGCACCGATAGCCTTTCTATCTATGATAAGATAATAAAGTTTTACGAGCATCATAAACTGGAAACTAAACATGATTCTATTTTTATTGACGGAACCTATACCACCCACTACACCTTTAAAATGGATTACTATTTTATGATGGGCGATAACCGCGATAACTCTATCGATTCACGCCGTTGGGGCTTTGTACCCGAAGATCACATTATAGGCAAGGCTTCATTTGTTTTCTGCTCTGTTGCTCCCCTCCCCCGGGAAAAATCATTCTTTCAAAGATGGAACGGCAAACGCTTCTTTAAATCAATACAATAATCAACGTACCTTTGTACTGTTTATGTCGACAATAAAACCTTTTTGCGCCATCAGGCCCGCCACCGATAAAGTGGATAAAGTAGCATCTCATGCAGTAGAGAGGTATTCAATAGCAACTATTCAAAATATTTTAGCAACAAATCCTGTTTCGTTCTTACAGGTAATTTATTCGGCACGTGCGCAAAAAGAAAATTATACCGACCAACTGCACGCTATTAAAAACAAGTTCGAAGAATTCCGGAGCAAGAATATTTTTGAACAAGATACCGAGCCATGTTATTACGTTTACAGGCAGGTAAAAGAAAAGAGTTCGCACATTGGTATAATAGCGCTGGCTTCAGTAGATGAATACAACAAAGGCATCATAAAAATTCACGAACAAACCCTTGCCGAACGTGAAAAAAAACTGAAAGAATATTTAACCATCTGCGATTTTAATGCAGAGCCCGTTTGTCTTACCCATCCTTACAATAAACATCTGCACGAACTTCTATACTCAAAAACAAAAGGCAAGCCTCTTTACGACTTCACCTCCGATAATATACAGCACTCAGTATGGAAAGTATCAGAATCTGCTGAACTGAAAAAAATATCGGAACTATATAGCTCAATGCCTAACCTCTATATCGCCGATGGGCATCATAGAGCGGCTTCATCGGCTTTGCTGGCAGCATCAAACAAACAAAGTAACCCGGCACATACAGGCAAAGAGCCCTACAACTTCTTCATGTCCGCTATTTTCGCCGATACCGAGCTTACCATTTTCAACTTCGACCGTATGGTTAGCAGCCTGAATGGCCATAGTAAAGGGTCATTTTTTAATGAGCTTGAAAAATCATTTGACGTTATATCCTTTGGAGATAAAGTTTGCAAGCCTACTTCAGCCAGGGAAATAAGCCTTTATATAGACAAGCAATGGTATATGCTCCACATAAAAGACGGCCTTAACGAAGGTGCCGACCCGGTTAACAGCCTTGATGTAAGTATGCTGTCGAACTTTATACTTGCACCCATACTGAACATTACCGACCTGCGTAACGATAAGAGAATAGCTTTCATTCCCGGAGTAAAGGATATTGAAGACATACATAATAATGTAGATAGCGGTAAAATGAAAGCTGCTTTCTGCCTCTATCCTATCTCGTTTGAAGAATTAAAAGCCGTTGCCGATATAGGTAAAGAAATGCCGCCAAAATCAACCTGGATCGAGCCTAAGCTTGAAAGCGGGTTACTGATATACAGCCTGAATAATTAGAATTTCGAACGAGTCCTTCTGTGGAAGGGAGAAGGCGAATATGTAAATGTTAAGAACGTAAACATATAGGTATCGTTGTGCTTACTATCAGCACGCTCCAAACCAGTTTTGTCCGGAGGAAATTCTTGTACTATAGTATGTAATGCAGGATCAGCAAAATAAGCTGCTATAGGACCCTTCGCAGCCAAAATTGCAGCATTATCATAGTATACATTATGCGCATCATCAATATAATCACTACTGGTCCAAATCCTGTCAGATATCTCAAGTCCGATTGTAAACTGAGGGTTTACATTGTATTTAAATCCAATACCTGCCGGGATAGATAAAGCAAACTGAGAATATTCTTTAGGGCCGCCCGGTAATCCTTCACCTTCCGTACTTAAAGGCCTTAAATTATACCATGTACCATCAATGTATTTACCTTGTGGGTTGAAATATAAACCTCCAAGTCCGACAAAAACGTAGCCATCTATATTAAAACGTTTAAAACCGTGTGCATGCTTAATATGATAACGATGCCCGATATGGCTGCTCTGGTAAAAATAATACTCAGCCTGTGCCGATAATTCAAGTATTGGAGACCTGAAGTTAAGGTTCCGGTTATGCCTGTATGGCTCACTACTCAGGTTATCGAATCCCGACACCATACCACCTATAAGGGTTCCTCTTACTGCAAGCACAGGGTTAATAAAGTCGCGATAACCAACAAACCCTCCGTAACGGATAGCCTGAAAGTTGAAATCTTTTAAAAAGTGTGTACCAACTGTAGGTGAACCACCTAAATCGCCCAAAAACTGGGAAGGCCCAGCGCCGAATACCCATTCGTTATGAGCGCCAAAACGATTGTAGAAATATTGAGCCTTCCCTGTAAAAGGCAGCACAACAATTGCTAAAACGATACTGTAATAAATGTATATTTTCCTCATGTTGAGCAAATATACAAAGTTTCCCATTAAAAACAGTCATTTTTTATGAACAAACTGTTAATATGATCAACAATTATCCCTGTTCCGTTTTTTCTTTGAACGACTATACGTTTTAGGTAGGTTTGTGCCCGAGGAGAGACTCGAACTCTCAAGGATGTAACTCCAACGGCTTCTGAGACCGCAACGTTTACCAATTTCGCCACCCGGGCCTATGTAAGTGAAAAGATTAAAGCGAAAAGTTAAAAGGGATGCATTTCACTTTCCACTTTTAACCTTCAACTTTTAACTTATTTCGTGCCCGAAGCGAGACTCGAACTCGCACACCATTACTGGCGCCACCCCCTCAAAGTGGTGCGTCTACCAATTTCGCCATCCGGGCATTTTAAAGAACATAGCTTAAAAAAGCAGGGTGCAAATATAAAAACAGATTCTATACCAGCTAATAAAATTAACAGGTTGCCCTGTTTTTATGAAAATCCGCGCCTGCTCTTAATATCTTCGTATGCTTGTTGTATTTTTTTGAATTTCTCTTCAGCATCCTTACGTATGTCCTCCCCGAGATGGGTTACTTTGTCGGGATGGCTCTCCAATGCCATTCGCCTGTACGCCTTTTTAACCTCTTCATCGGTGGCATCTTTGTTTATCCCCAGTATTTCATATGCCACATCACTATTAATACTGCCGCCCTTGCTAAACATGGCGCCGATGGATCTTAAATCAATGGGGGTAATACCCAGTAATATGGCTATCCGGTTCAAAAGCTGGCGTTCATTATTATCTAAGGTACCATCGGCAAGAGCAACACCGAATAAATAATGCAACACCTGCAACCTGCCCTGGTATGCCATACCATGCCTTAGCGATAAGCACACTTTATCTAAAGGCACTCTCCGTTTCAGCATTTCCCTCAATACTAAAAGATCTTCTTTTGTTTTTTCAACCCCGAATTGCTTAACAAGAAAAGCTTTTACATAATCAAGTTCCGAACGGGTTGTAACACCGTCACTTTGCATAACGGCGGCAGAAAGAGCCAGCAGACTCATATGAAAATCGCCTTCTACATTGTACCATGTATCTCTTTGCTGGTTGGCATGCTGCCTTTCGGGCGAACCGCTCAACACATACTCATCAAGGAACACACCAATAAGGAAACCTATTATTGCACCATCAAAACGGCCAAATAAGTACCCAAGTACGGCTCCGAATATTTTACCGGAATAACTTTTCATTTGCTAATTGAACTGCAATAATAACCTTGTTTTGCCAATCAAATCAATTTACTTAACGAAACAAACATTCACTAAATTGCTATCTTTATGCCCCTAAAAGCTTTTTTTATGGAAAGTGTAACATTAGTGCTTGAAATATTTTTGCCAACCCTGTCTATTGGCTTAACCGCTTATTTAATTATACGCAGTTACCTTAAGTATGAAGAAAGCAGGCAGAAAATTGAAATTGAAAAAGCCAAGCAGGATATAATTTTTCCGGCACGTATGCAGGCTTATGAACGCATTATACTTTTTTTAGAACGTTCCACCCCCGAAAGCCTTATACGCAGAATAATAAAGGGCAATTCAAGCGCCAGGCTATTCCAGAGTGAACTTGTAGGCGCTGTCCGCAGCGAATATGACCATAACCTGTCGCAACAGGTATATATGTCGCCCAATGCATGGTCGATGGTAAAAACAGCAACCGAAGAAACTATACGCCTTATCAATATTTCAGCTTCTAAACTTTCGGTTACGGCTACCGCGCCGGAATTAGCTGAAAACATGCTTCAAATAACATCACAAATTGGCAAGTTTCCTACTCAGATAGCTATTGAGAGCATAAAAAAAGAATTTGCCCAGTACTTTTTAACCAGTACCAACGGGGCAGTATAGTGAGATTAACACTCCATGAATCTTTTACCATTCGAGCGCACTGATTTAGATTCACTCAAGGAGCTTCAACCCACAGGATGGGACAATATCACCCCTCATTTTAATTTTTATTTAAACTCTTCTTTTTGCTTTCCAATGAAGGTTATTTCCGATGATAAGGTCATTGGCATTGGCGCTTCTATTCTGCACGATAATGTAGCATGGCTCGCTCACATTATAGTTCATAGCGGTTACAGGAACAAAGGAATTGGCAGTTTTATTACCCAAAACTTAATAAATGCTTTAAAAAGTAAAACTGAAACCATTTACCTTATAGCAACCGATATGGGTGAACCGGTTTACAAGAAACTTGGCTTTATTGCCGAAGCAGATTACCTGTTTTTTAACAATGGAAGTTTTGGTGGTGATGTAGTAATTGCAGATTATATAAAACCATACGAAGAAGAGTATTTAACTAAAGTATTAGCTATAGATTTAGAAGTATATGGAGAAACCAGGGCAATGCATATTCGCCCATTCTTGCCCGATTCATTTGTATTTATAAACAACAATAAGGTAGAAGGTTTTTATCTTCCTAGGTTTAGCAACGGGTTGATAGTAGCAAAAAATGCAAATGCAGGAACTGAGTTAATGAAATTGCGCAGCAAGGCGTTTGAATATTTTATTTTTCCGTCGGATAACAAACCCGCAACAGATTATTTAGTTAAGCACAACTATACCCATTTCAGAACTGCAAAACGAATGAGATTAGGTAAAAGCAGGGTATGGCAGCCAGAAAATATTTATAACAGGGTAAGCGGACAGATAGGCTAATTATATTTTATCTCCGGGAACACCGAACCACCCATAAATATCATATAAAAACCGCCCGGCTTTAACAGCAGGATCTGCCTCAACAAGCTTTCTTACTTCTTCCTTGTCGGCTGAACTGAATATTATTATTCCTTTTGTTATTGGGTTATCTGATAAAGGGCCGACAAGTAAAATGTGCCCCTGCTTTTTTAGTGTGAATAAATGAATGAGATGTGCCATATGCACCCTTTGCTTCTCATCATCGGGCATTGAAAGATAGGTTGGCCCTGCGTTCAGAAAAACTATTGAATACTGTTTGCCTGTAGCAACTGTTTTCCTGACAAAATCGGGCGTTATTTCACCCTCCGGATACAAAATGAATTATTTTTTTTCGAGTATTTCTACCGAAGCAGTAATTGGCCTTGGGTTATAATAGCTGCCTTTTTCTATAACAACATGCCAAAGGCCGTCGTTAGGTATTTCAAAATCATGGCTACTACCCTCAATCATGCCGCCACGATAACTAAATGTTTTGTGTTCTTTGTATTGCTTGTAATGATAATCTCCCAACAGCATAACCTTTGTAGGTTCACTGATATGTACCATTACATGAGTGCCTTTTTTGGCCTTAAAAACGCGATGTAAATATTTCATAAATACCGGCTAAATAATTTATTACGCTCAATTACCACAACAAAGAAAAGAAAATTTTTTAAATCTGCACACCACCTTTTGCTTTATTATGCTTGGGGCAATCTTTTTTTTCTAAATGTTGCTGCCGGTATTTTATTGAATCTTTAGGACAGCATTGAGGTGTAGGGGGAGGTTGGCAGAAAAACCCTTTGCAGGGAGGCATTCCATAATTTTGAAGCATCTGGTTCATCTGGCCTTGCATCATTTGCTGCATTTTATCAAAATCCATAGCGCCAAACTGCTGTATAAAAGGATAATTGGTAAAATCGGGCGTATTAAGTGGCATTGAAAAGAACATTGCATTCATATCTCCCCCATATTTCTTCATTATTGAATCTACATAGGCATCATTATGGCATTTACCCGAATATATATATGTGTAGGTAGAATCGTAGCTTATTACATTTCCATTAGCATCGGTTTGCTTATGTACACTAACATGCACATTGGGATTACAGCAATTATTCTGGTTTTGGCCTTGTGCAAACACCGTAAACGAACACCCTGTTAAAAGAGCCGTAATTGTAATAAGAATTATATGTGCCCTGACTTTCATATGCCCCATTATTCTAACATGCAAATATACTGTGCCTTATAGGTTTGAAGGGGATTTTACCGTTAAAAAGTGTTAAACCAGTTGCTAAAATCAGTTAAAATATGGGCGATTCCAGCATACACGGCTAAATTTTTTATAGAATGTAAAGCCGCCGAATACCATAATAAACACTACCGATACGGTAAACCCAGCTAGGTAAAGCATTTGATAATATTGTACTTTTTCGGGTGTATTAAATATAAAAGCCGGCACTATAAATGCCACGGGTAATCCTATAATTATACAAGTAATCAGAAGTGATAGAATGCTCCTGAAAGGAAAGGAAATTATTTTTTTATACCTGCTAAAGCCATTACCCAATTTATGTACAAGGTAAAAATTATTTTCATCCATCTCGGCAAATAAAAGCATGGTGTTATTTATATTTTCCTGCCTGAACGAATTAAGTGAGGCAAGCATTTTTACACTTCTGATTTCTTTACCTAATTCTTTCTCCAGGTTCTTTATTGCTTTAACTTCTTCGGTTGGCAGTCCCTCTATTTTAAAATACTTGCTGTCTAAAAAACGTAAGCGGTATTGTATGCAAATACTTTTAATATCATCTACTGAGAATATCTTTTTCTTATCGAGCAGCTCGCTATTCACCTGCCATTTACCGGGCTTAGGAGCATTGTGCAACCTCTTCAACAAAAACTCATCAATGGCTATTCCTTTCTTCTTTGCCTCTTCAACTTGCTGGATAAGTGAGTGCTGTACCTGGGCATGTTTTCGCCTGGTTTTAAGCAGTTCATCCTGTATATTGACTAATGAGAACATAAGGCAATTATTATAGTACAAAGATACACCTTTTGAGGCTAAGATTTATCCCTACATTTGTAATTCAAATAACAGTATGTATACCAGCGAAAACATTATCAGAGTGCGTTATGCCGAAACAGACAGAATGGGTTATGTTTATTACGGCAATTATGCTGCCTATTACGAATCGGGCCGTGTTGAGGCATTGCGTGCATTGGGGCTCAGTTATAAGGAAATGGAAGACAGAGGTATTATGTTGCCTGTATTGTCTTACAACATAAAATATTTCAAGCCGGCATTTTTTGATGACACATTAACCATAAAGACAATACTGAAAGAATTACCTACCGGCACACGATTATCCTTTCAGTATGAAATGTGGAATGATAAAGGCATACAAATTAACCAGGGAGAAACCACTCACGTTTTTGTAAAGATAGATGGCGGCAGGCCCATTACGATCCCCCAGGAAGTGATTGATAAGCTGGCTCCATTTTTTTCTAAATAATATTTCACAATGTTATTATTTAAGGGAATTCTTATTTTATCAATGCTCTTCTTAGCTGGGTGTTTCACTAATGTTCCTCTAGAACAATCATCAAGAGAAATTACAACTCAACCAAGAATGGCCACTGTGAATGATAGTATACTACATGATGGAAAGGCTTTTGAAGAATCTGTTTATAAAATTTTATTCACGGAAATCAAATTATCCAAGAAACATAAAAAAATTCAGTTAAAAGGTATAATACTAGATCAAACTACCGGAGCTAGCTTATCTTTATGCCCAATAGGCTTGGGTAAAATAACTGGCAATAAAATTATCGATCTCTTCTATATAAGTACTGATTCCATTGGTAAATTCTCCATTACCACATCTGTAGATACCAATTCTGTTATTTTTGGAAATGCTTTGGTTTATTCAACCACATTCTACCATATAGGGGCATTATTAAAATAGCATTATTTTGGTAAATGCTCTTCCAATACATCTTTTATAGATGGAAACATATCCTCCATATAATTCTTTATCTGTGCAGGCTTTGCCCAAACGGCTTTCTCTATCCCTTCTTCCTGCTGTGGAACAGGTTCAGCAGTAAAAGTGGTATCCATACTATACCAATGGCTGCGTTTCAATAAAAACCAGCCTTCATTTTCATATATATGGTAACTGGTACAAAGGGGACTCACAATCTTTAAATCTGTTACACCGCACTCTTCCTTTACTTCACGTAAGGCAGCCATTTCAAATGTCTCCTTCTTTTCTAATTTACCTTTTGGCAGGTCCCATTTTTTATTACGGAATATGAGCAGGTAATCGCCATTGCTATTTTTAACAAGTCCGCCTGCTGCTTCCACCTTAAGGAACATGGCCTTGAACTTATTCCAAATACCCTTGGCATGGCCATGCATCCAAATACTTTTGCAGGTTTCATCCATTTTAAACTTCTCCCACTCTTCCCTTATATTAAACGTGCCCGTTAGCTTTCTGTTTATCTTTTTTTCAAGAATTGGCTGAATATCAGCCCCTATATATATAAACCTGTTATTATAATAAACTTTATACATTTGCATCATGATACAGAATAAGGATTCAGCGCGCAAAATTGCGGATTTTTTACTCCAAATCAAAGCAATAAAACTCCAACCCGACAAACCATTTGTATGGTCATCGGGTATTAAATCGCCTATTTACTGCGATAACCGCAAGACACTTTCGTACCCTAAAATACGTACCTATTTAAGACAACAATTTACTAGTGCAATACAAGAGGAATTTGGAAAACCTGATGTAATTGCAGGTATTGCCACAGGCGGCATTGCGCACGGAGCATTGGTTGCCCAGGATATGGGCCTTCCATTTGTTTATGTACGCAGCGAAGCAAAATCGCACGGAACAGAAAAGCTGATTGAAGGTGAAATTGAAGCAGGCCAATCGGTTGTACTTATCGAGGACCTTATTTCCACCGGTGGCAGCAGCCTTAAAGCTGCCGAAGCACTGAGAAAAGAAAAATGCCTGGTAAAAGGCATAGTATCTATCTTTAATTATAACCTGAAGATTGCTGAAGATAACTTCAAAAAAGCCAAGGTAAATATTGTTTCACTTTGCGATTATACTACGCTTATTCAGCGCGCAGTGGAAATAAACTACATTACCGAAAAGGACTTAGCGCCTTTAGAAGAATGGGTAAATAACCCTGAAGGCTGGAAGCAATAAATTAGTCGGAAATCACCTCTTTATATAGGGCCTCGTATATTGGCAATATCTTGCTAATATCATATTTCTCAGCTTCTTTGTGTGCATTTTTCTTAAACTCTGCAAGCACTTTCTCATCCCCTAAAATATGAATGGCATTCTTTGCCATATCTTCCACATCGCCAACATTACTTAACATTCCGGAGAAGCCCTGTTTATTAATTTCAGGCAATCCGCCTGTGTTAGTCGAAATAACAGGTATGCCTGCTGCCATAGCCTCAAGCGCAGCTAAACCAAAACTTTCCGTTTCTGATGGCAGAACAAACAGATCGGATGCAGCCAATATACCGTTAGGGTCCACTATTTTTCCGAGGGAAAGAATTTCCGCACAGGTATCGAGTTCGCGGCAAAGCCTGTCTATATTACTTCTTTCAGGGCCATCGCCAACCAATATAAGTCGAGATGGTATTTTCTTTCTTACAATATCAAACATGCGCAATACATCCTCTACCCTCTTTACCTTGCGGAAGTTAGACACGTGCACTAATATTTTTTGATGTGGTGATGCGTATAATGCCCTGTCCTTTTTTGCTTGCTCAAAATCATACTGATCGAGCCTGATAAAGTTGGGAATAACATCTATCCTTTTTTTGCTTACACCCCTGAAATAAAAATAGGTATCCTGTTTCAGGCTTTCAGAAACAGCAGTTACGGCATCTGATTCATTTATAGCAAATGCAATTGCCGTTTCAAACGAAGCATCTTTACCTACAAGTGTAATATCAGTTCCGTGAAGGGTAGTAATAAATGGTAATGAAATATTCTCTGCCGCTAACATCTGCCTTGCCATATAGGCCGCCGATGCATGTGGTATGGCATAGTGTACGTGCAACAGATCAAGTTTATTGTATTTTGCAACCTCTACTATTTTATTGGCTAATGCCAATTCGTAAGGTGGGTAATCAAACAGCGGGTAATCGGAAACTGTTACCTCGTGGTAAAAAATATTGCCTGAGAAAACACTCAACCTGACAGGCTGGCTATACGTTATAAAATGTACACTGTGGCCATTAAGTGCAAGAGCCTTGCCTAATTCTGTGGCTACAACACCGCTACCGCCAAATGTAGGGTAACAAACAATTCCTATGTTCATAAACTAATAGTCGTTAGTAGTAAGACGTTCAAAACAACAATTTACTTCAAAAGGCAGAAGCCTATTACTTATTTGGAATAGCGTCATAGATTACCTGGGCTATTTTTGTTCGGATACCAAGCCTTGCAAGCTTATTATCTCCTGAACCCGATGCTACTCTGTTTGATAAAAATACATAAACTAAATGATATTTAGGGTCGACCCAGGTATAGGTACCTGTAAACCCATAATGGCCATAACTTTCGGCCGAAGCCGACTTACATGCGGGGCTTTCTTTAGTAGTATCTGTCTCCGGTTTATCAAAACCTAAGCCACGGCGATTACCTTTATCACAATATATGCATGATGTAAATAATTTCACTGTAGCACTGTCTAAATACCTTGTGCCACCGTATTTACCATAGTTCAAATACATCTGCATAAGTACCGCAAGGTCATTTGCATCAGAGAATACACCAGCATTACCCGAAACACCACCCAGCATAGCAGCTGATTCGTCATGCACATATCCACGTAATAATTGCTTACGGAAAACACTGTCATATTCCGTAGGAATAATACGGGACTTTGGAATGCGATACAATGGATGGTAACCCATAGTTTGCAAACCCAAGGGCTTATAAAAATTATTCTGCACATATGTATCGAATGGCATTCCGTTAATATCGCCAATAATTTTACCAAGCATAATAAACCCAATGTCGCTGTATTTGTAAATTGGCTTTTTATCGACAGGTGATTTAAGGATTTCATTTATCATGCTGTCCTTATAATCTTTACGAATGAACATGTGCGCTGCAACAGGATAAGGATATTGTGCAGATGAATCAATACTATATATTCCTTTCCTCCAATTTTTGCCCGACATAGTTTCTTTCCAGAAAAAGATAGATGGCTGCAAACCTGCCTGGTGAGTAAGTATATCTTCCATCAGCATTTTCTTTTTGTTGCTCTTGGCAGCCAAAGGCATTAAGGTAGGAAGCATTGAGTTCAGCAACATTTTGTTCTGGTAATATATTTTCATGAATGCTGGTGTAGTAGCAGCTATCTTGGTTATTGATGCAAGGTCGTACACATCAGTAGTTTTTACGTGATTGGTGTCATTGTAATTCTGGTGACCAAAAGCCTTTTGGTAAATAACCTTGCCATCTTTCGCAACTAATACAACACAGCCGGGATATGCGTGCTGTTGTAACCCGAATTGGGCAAGCGAATCTACACCTGCAAGCTTGGCAGAACTTATACCGTCTTCCTCAGGAGTAGTGTATTCAAATCGTGTTGGCTTGGTGACTATGCCATAACCGCGCTGGTAAAAAAGTGAGGCAGTTACAGGCAGTTTGCCACTCGCTCCTATTCCGCCAAATATCATCTGCGCAGCATAATCTTCAGTATATGGCGTATCCTGGTATGACATAACTAATGCCCTTGCTTTCTTTACTGATGGCAAATAGTTGAGAATATATGGATCGGAGAAGAAATTGAGAACAGTAGAATAATTCCTCACTACAGTATCGAGCATTTTAATTGCCGCACGGCTAATTCCAAATGTATCCTGTGGATGTAATTTGGTATGGTTAACACCAACTATTACAAGATTAAATGCTTTTAGTTTTTTGTAAATGATTCCCATTGCACTGTCAGAGCTATTAAATGGCACATCGAAATGCGTAACTGCTGCATAGTCATTCATGCGTGTTTGGAAAGCATCAACCGAAGAATCGCCAATCATAAGTGAAGCTATTCGCAATGTATCTAATCTTTTAAGCGGTAACAGATTGCCATTATTGGTAAGCAGTGTAATGGTGTTCTTAGCCATCGTCCTGTTTATTAAATCTGCCTGTTTGGTATTCAAGTCTTTTACCAGATTGTTAATCACTATTGGCTTATAATGATTAAGCCCGGCCCAGGCTTTTGCCATTAATATTTTTTTGCAACGTGCATCTATCTCTTCCTGGGTAATCTCTTTCTTCTTAATAGCTTTCTTAATCTCCTCTATCGCTTTAGGCACATCCTGCGAAAAGAGCAACACATCATTACCCGCCAGCAAAGCTTTTACATCTACAATCCCCGGAGCGTAGTATTTAGCTACGCCCTGCATATTCAAGGCATCGGTATAAATAAGCCCGTTGAAGCCCAATTGGTGTTTTAATAAGCTGTCAACTATTTTAGGTGAAAGCGTAGATGCCCTGTTCTTAGTAGAATCGAGTGAAGGAATATATAAATGAGCAACCATAACGCTGCTAAGTCCCTTGTTAAATAGTTTTATAAACGGATATAGCTCCAGTGTATCAAGTCGTGTAACAGGATAATCTACAATCGGTAATGAAAGATGAGAATCTGTTTTAGTATCACCATGGCCGGGAAAATGCTTGCCGCAGGCCAATACATTTTCACTCTGCAAGCCCATCATATACGCCATGCCCATACTGGTAACATGCATTTTATCTTCCCCGAAAGAACGCATGCCAATTACAGGATTTTCCGGGTTATCGTTTATATCTATAACGGGTGCAAAGTCCTCATGAACGCCCAACCTTTTACACTCACGCGCTATTTCGGCACCCATTTGATAAATTAAAGAATCGTTATGCATGGCACCCATTGTCATCTGGAATGGAAAACGCGGAACACTATCTAAACGCATAGCGAGTCCCCACTCGGCATCCATACCAATTAGTAATGGAATTTTTGAAAGAGCCTGGTAGTTGTTTGTAAGTATGGCTTGCTTAACGGGACCGCCTTTAAAGAATATCAACCCGCCTATTTCCTGTTCTTTTATGAGCTTGGTTACTTCATCAACATTTTTAGGGTGATTGGTATCGGAATATGCTGCCACCATAAATAACTGCCCTATGCGCTCCTCAACTGTAAGCTTTTTCATTACCGAATCGGCCCATTGTTCATATGGTTTCTGGTAAAAAGCAACATTGTTCTGCGCAAAAAGGTTAAAGCAGGCAAGAAGAAATATAGGAAGTAAAACGCGTATTTTCATAGAATACGAATGTACCTATGAATATTGCCGCATACCTTATGCGAACATCTATTTTATTAACAAGGAAAGGTTAAGCTATTTTTCGATTATCACACTCACCTCATCTACGTTTCCGTTCATGGGTGGCTTCTTTTTAATCACTTCAACCGAAAGGCTTTGAATGCCTGAGAATGTTTGTCTAAGTTGGGTAGCAATACGTTCCGCCACATGCTCAATAAGGTGCGAGCGGACTTTCATTTCTTCTTTTACTATTTGATAAACCATCACATAGTCTGCCGCATCGCTCAGTTTATCACTTTTTGCGGCCACAGAAAAATCGCCTTTCAATTGTACGTTTACAACATAGTCGCCCCCAATTTTGGCTTCTTCCTCCATGCAACCATGGTGTGCCCTTAAATGTATCCCTCTGACGTTTATGATGTGCATTACTTCGTATTTTTATTTATACAGATATATCTATAAAATTAATTTTTATAATATTCATAGAGATATACTTTCTCTGAGAGTAGCCCCCCCTGGTTATTATAATAAAACCAAACATAATCATTTCCATTATTATCATATGAATAACATGAATACTGCTTCACTTTTTTATTACTATCCAAGTTCCTAATACTACCTAACTGGCCAACTTCATTATAAGTTCTAACAGACATATTTGTTAAATGCCATTGCTCAGAGAACTCGGGATCATAAGAATCAATTTCTATATTATTCCCCAACCTATCGTACTTATAAACCTGTTTCCCACTACTTAAATCAACGCCGCCTATCGTATTCACTTCTTCTACTAAGTGCCCATCAGTATCATATCTATATGAATCAGACGAAATGGAATCTTCTCTTAATAATAAATTACCTTTCTTATCATATTTGAAACTTACCTTCCCCCAATCATTGTCTTCTTCCAATTCCTTTCCGGTACTATCATACTTTTCAATGCTATGATAACCTTTAGCTATAAAACTTCCACTATTGTTATAATAATAGATAGTTGTATCTGGACAACTCTTACCAACAAACAATATCATCTTTATCAGCTTCTCTCTGTCATTATAAAAAAATAAGTTTCTTTGTTTAAATTGATCATAATAAGATTCTGTCAAATTGCCTTTCTTATCATAAAACGAAGCTTGTTGCCTTTCGGCTTTTTCCCCCGGATAAATTGAGTATACATAAATAGATTTGATACGATATTTCAAAATCCTTTCCTTTTCACTTAAATGCATCATTTTATCATTTCTGGGTATTACCTTACCACACGAGAAAACAAACGAAAGGATACCTATTATAAATAGTGGCTTCATAAATGTAATAACGAGTAAAGGCCTTATTTTAGTATAGCTAATGCTTTCTCCAACCTTTTTACCACTTCATCTTTGCCAAGTAGTTCAATAGCATTAAACAATATAGGGCCAACGGTTATACCCGTTATAACAACCCTAAACAATTGCATTACCGAACCGGGAGCAATATTGTTCTCTTCGGCAGTTTTTTTAAATACTGCCTCTACATTATGGGCAGAAAAATCGGTTGTATTGGCAAATACATCTTTAACCTTTGCAAAGAATGCCGCTGCATCTGCGTTCCATTTCTTTGCAATTACTCCTTCATCGTATTTCTCCGGAGCAAAGAAAAAGAAACTACTCAGATCCCAGAATTCATTAACAAAATGCGCCTTCTCCTTTATCAAAGCGCAAACGCGTTCCACATAATTTTCAGTAGCTAAGGATACATGAACACCTTTCTCCTTCACAATTGGCAAAAACTGCATAGCCAGTTCTGTATCTGTTCTTTTGCGCAAATATTGCTGGTTATACCATTTGGCTTTATCAGGGTCGAACTTGGCGCCATGCTTGCTTACCCTGTCCAAAGAAAATGCACCAATAAGCTCTTCCATTGAAAATAATTCCTGTGTTGTTCCGGGGTTCCAGCCTAAAAATGCAAGCAGATTTACCACCGCATCTGGGAAATATCCACGTTCCCTATAACCTGATGATTGCTCTCCTGTTGCTGGGTCTTTCCAGTCGAGAGGGAATACAGGGAACCCTAAACGGTCGCCATCACGTTTGCTGAGTTTTCCATTACCATCGGGGCGTAATAACAAAGGCAAGTGGGCAAACTCAGGCATAACACTCTCCCAACCCATTGAACGATATAATAATACATGCAATGGCGCCGATGGCAGCCATTCTTCACCACGTATTACATGGGTTATCTGCATTAAATAATCATCTACCACATTGGCTAAATGGTAAGTCGGCATACCGTCAGACTTGAATAAAACCTTATCGTCGAGTGATTGTGTATGTACCACAACCCAGCCTCTTATAACATCATGAAAACGAATCTCTTCATTACGCGGTATCTTCATGCGTATTACGTAATTCGCACCCGAATCCATAAGCTTCTTCACCTCATCTTCCGAGAGGGTGAGGGAGTTTTTCATAGTGCCGCGCGTAACTGCATTGTATTGCGGAGCAGCTACCTTTGCAGCTTCTAAGCGCTTGCGCATTGCTTCCAGTTCTTCGGTAGTATCGAAAGCATAATAGGCATGACCTAATTCCACCAGCTTCTCAGCATATTGGCGGTACATAGCCTTACGCTCCGATTGACGGTAAGGAGCATGCGGGCCGCCCACACTAACGCCTTCTTCTATTTCAATGCCACACCAACGGAGGGCTTCAATAATATATTCTTCGGCACCGGGTACAAAACGATTTTGGTCGGTATCCTCGACACGCAATAAAAAAGTGCCATTATTCTTCTTGGCAAAAAGATAATTATATAAAGCTGTGCGAACTCCGCCAATATGCAAAGGGCCTGTAGGGCTGGGCGCAAATCTTACTCGGACCGGTCTATCTGACATTTTCTATTTTTTTGGAGTAGCAAATATATTAATTAGTGGTCAGTGTCCAGTGGTCAGTTTTTAGTCAAAAGCTATCAACCCATTCAATTTAAAATTCAAAATTTAGAATTTAGAATTCTTTTTTAACGTACGTTTGCACTACTATGGGTACACTCAGGCAAAATAAAGTTTCTCGTCTTGTTCAAAAGGAAATGGGCGATATGTTTCAGAAAGAAGCAAAGCACTTGTTTATTGGCGGCCTTGCCACTGTTACAGGTGTTGAAATAAGCCCCGATCTTTCTATTGCAAAGGTCTTTATTAGCTTCCTTAACCTGAAACCAAAAGAAACCTTGGAGATGTTAATGGATAAGAGGCCTGAGATACGCAATTACTTATCGGTAAGGGTAAAGCACCAATTACGCATTGTGCCTGACCTGCGCTTTTTTATTGATGATTCCTACGAAGCCATCATGCACATTGACCAATTACTAAAAAAATAACCGCAACCCTTTTTCAGAATTGCGGCTATTCAAATAAACCTTTTCTTATTACTTAACTACTTCTACCTTTTTGGTAATAGTATTACCATCGGCAGACTGAACCTTTAAGAAATAAACACCTGCTGCTAGATTGCTTGTCGGCATATCAATTGTTTGGCTGCTTTGGCTATATACGTTCCATACTTTTTGCCCCGTTACGTTATAGAGGCTAAGCCAGTTTTCGTTACTTAAACCGCTAACCTGCATTGATGAACTTCCATTTGAGGGATTCGGGTAAACCATAATCTTATCGGCTGGAGAAGTTACACCTGCTATACCTGCTGCACCGCAAGCCAAATATACAAGTCCGGACTTAGTATGCTTACTCGAATTAACCAAATAAGTATAGGTAACTGATAATAGAGGATTACCAGCTGAATCGGCCCATGAGAATGTACTGTCATCGGTAACAAGTGCAAAACCAAAAACAGAATCAACCGTGTAAGAAGTTTGAAGTGTACGGGACACATTTTTAAAAGTACCAACCGGTGTCTTCAAGGTTCCGTAAGCATCATACTTGGTCATTCCTTTTGATGTCTGGTTGTCGTTAGAAGCACCATTTACCACAGTTGCTTTCCAGCCTGTTTTAAATGAGGTGCCGTAACTAAACGGGCAAACAGAAAGCTTATAAGGCTTTGAGTAAAAAGCATAATTGGTTGCACTTAAATAATCACCCACCACAAGTACGCTATCAGAATAGTTTGCATAATACGTATAGGTACTGCCGGTAGCATGGCTGGCATAAGTTGCTGTCGGGAAGTTAGAATTACCCGGACAGGTTGCAGGATCAACATAATAAGTAGTATCGCAGGTACCAGCTTTGGTAATAAGACCTGAAAAATCCCAGGTTACATTAGCCCCTGATGGTCCGCCTGTAACTCCGTTGGTATCGGTTTGCTCAACCTGTATTGCTGTATAGCTGCCAAAAGCAGGATGTGTATTGCATTTATTATAAACAGGTTGTGCATTTATAATACCTGCAGTTAAAAGAGAAAAAGCTAAAAGTAATTTTGATTTCATAGTTTAGATTAATGGGTTGGTAAATATTTGCAAAAGTATACAAATTCGAAATGCCTTACTTGCCTGCGCCTGCTTCCCATTGTTTTATAAGAGCCTGATCAACACTAAGTCCAAGTTTTTGAGCCTGTTTAGCATCATCAATAGCCTTAGCATAATTTTGAGTTCCGGCATAACAAAGTGCACGCAGATATAATGTGCGGCCATTACCGGAGGACTTACTAATGGCATTATTAAACCAAGTGATAGCATCTTTAAAATCACCTTTTTTATAATTAGCAATACCAATATCTGTTATTGCATCCATATTATCCGGCGATAACTCCAGCACTTTATTAAAATCGGCAATACCAAGATCAAACTTATTCAGCTTATCTACATAAGTGCCTCCACGGTTGAGGTAAGCATCTAAATAATTAGGCGCTATGGCTATGGCTTGTGTATAATCTTTTACTGCTGCATCGGTATTATTCCCCTTATCATAAGCTAATCCACGCTGAAAATATGCCTTCGGCTCATTGGGCACCATAGCAATTACTTCATTATAAAGTTTAATTGCAGGTTCTGTCTGCCCTTTCCTGAAATATGCCAATCCTAAATTTAGTCTGCCATCAATTTGCGAAGGATCAGATTTATTCGGAAAGTCAATCACCTTTTGGAAATCAACAATAGCACCATCAATATTATTGAGCTTTTCTAACTCGGTAACACCTCTCCACATATACGGGTCAGGCGGGCAAAGTTTATCGCTTACTGTAGCTTTGGTAAAATAAACCATAGCTGAATCATACTTACCAATGTTATAATACTCCTCACCAATACAGTAATATGCCCTCCAATAATTAGGTTGCTTTTTAATTACATCACCCCAAAAGCTATAACTATCCTTCCATACCATGGTACGGGCAAAACTTAAGGAGGAAATTCCCACCAATATTATCGCGCCTGTTGCATATAGGGTAGTCTTTTTTATCTTTTCATTCTTCATTAGTAATGAACACAAATACCCTGCAATAAAAAATAAGCCGATATAAGGTATGTAGCTATATCTGTCGGCAATAATAGCATCGCCTACCGGTATAAATTTTAATACTGTTACAATATTCCCTAAAAAGAAAAGCAATCCGAATATTACAAACTTATTCTTTCTCCATTTTATATATGCCAATGCAGCAATACCAATTATAAGTAAAGGCGATATGTATGCAATCAGCGGTATGTCGCGCACACCAGTATATGGGTAAGGGTAAATCCCCGATAAGCGGAAAGGGAAAACAGACTTAACTATGTACATAGATAAACCATAAAATCCCCAGAAAAGGTTTTGAAAAGAATGGGTATAATCCTGATTTATTGCTGTTCCCTGTGCCTTTATAGCAACAATACCAAAGGTTACCGATAATGCAAAAAAGAGCACTTTCTCTGTAATAATCCTTAAACTCCATTTTCTTCCTATAAAATAATCAACCAGCAAAAAGCATACAGGCAAAGTAACCGCCTGCCCTTTGGCAAGCAATGAAATAACAAACAAGCCCAATGCTGCGGCTAAATATTTTAATTGCAATTTATTCTGAACATAAACTACATAAGAAAGTAGTGCTGAGAGAAAGAAAAAAGTGTACAATACATCTTTGAGTTCCGATATCCATGTTACCGATTCAACATGCATGGGATGAATGCCAAATAAAAGGGCTGTAACAAAAGCAATCACAATATTTTTTTGCTGAAGTAGGTTATAGATAATATAGAATACCAAGACGGTATTCAGTATATGTATAACCAGGTCGGTAAAATGGTAAGCCAATGGATTATTTCCCGCAAAATGATGAATGGCTGAATAGCCCATCATCGTTAGCGGGTGATAATTACTGAGCCAATACGTAGTGAAAAACGTATGTAAACTTGCCCCCATATATGGGTTTTCGGTCACATATTGCGGGTCATCCCAAAACACAAAGCCATTGCGTAATGACGGAACAAGCGTAATAAAGGTAAAAGCCACCAATAATATTAGTGCCAACTTTACTGAAATAAAATCCACGTCTTTACTAATGGGCTTAATAGCAACAGGTGCGGGCGCTTTCTTTATATTTTTTTGATTTTTTGCCATAAAACTGCCACTAAAATAGTTTTATTTTTTGGTAGAAACATTCTGTAGAAAACAAGAACAAAAAAAACCTTATTTTTGGCGCACTTTCAGCATTTCTGCAATTAACCGTTTAAGTTTCTATGGAATACGACCCGATTAAAAATAAACTAGGTGTATTTTTCAATATGTCGCCGGGCATGCGTAAATTATTTTACCGCCTGCTCGATCTCTTGCTCTTACGCACATGGCATATACATAAGGAACTTCGCATTTGGGAGAAAACTGCCCCTGCCAAGGTTGATATTTTAGATGCCGGTTCAGGCTTCGGTCAATACTCATGGTATATGGCACGCAAGCACCCCGACTGGAATATTTTAGGTGTTGATGTAAAAGATGACCAGATTGCAGATTGCAACAACTTCTTTTCGAAATGCGGCAAGACCAATGTAAAATTTGAAGTGGCTGACCTTACCAAATTCAGTAAACCGGAGAGCTATGACTTTGCTTTATCAGTAGATGTAATGGAACATATACTGGAAGATGTGCAGGTATTTAAAAATATTAATGCATCATTACGCAAAGGCGGCATGTTGCTTATCTCTACTCCATCTGACCAGGGCGGCTCTGATGCCGATAGTTCAGAAGACGGTTCATTTATTGGTGAACACGTTCGCAACGGGTATAATATTAAAGAAATAGAGGACAAGCTTAAAACGGGTGGCTTTACTAAAGTAGAAGCCCGCTATTCATATGGAGTACCCGGCCACATTGCATGGGTATTATCTATGAAATACCCGATGAAAATATTATCGGTAACCAAGGCGTTTATCATTTTGCTGCCATTCTACTACCTTATTACATTCCCCTTTTGCCTCATCCTAAATCAAATGGATACCGATGGCAAACATGTCAAAGGCACAGGGTTGATAGTGAAGGCCTGGAAATAATATATCCTTATTTTTTCACGATGTAAAGGCGTTAAAATCCGCTGAACGCAAGGAGTCACTTTATTACATTAAAAAAACCGACCTTAGTTAAATCATATCTACCTGAATGTCATTGTATCGTTGGCTTAATAGCGTGGGAGAACTGGGTGTAAAGCCAGGCTATTTGCCATGGGAAAAATACCTTACCCGCAACCTCAACTATATAACGCTGGCTTCCATAGGCGCTTTATTAATGGGTATTGCAACATATATAAGTTTAGGCAATTACCATTTCATAGGGGAGCATGCTATTGCAATTGCTTTATTGCCCCTCATTATTTTTATTAATGCACGGGTTAATTATATATGGGCGCTGTACTTTTTTTACCTGATAATACTAAGCCTTCTCTTTTTTTTTACATTAAAAATGGGCGAGGAATGCGAGCCCTATCTTTTTCTTATTCCCTTAACAATAAGCCTGTTGATGTTAATCAGGAGAAAAGAAATACAGAAAAATGTAATTGCGTTGTTTACTATGCTCTTTGCATTTCTACTTCTCGGAATTATAGGCTATACGTTACGGTGGTTTGACAGTAGACTTCCTCATCCGGAAATAGTTATGGTGAGAGGAATTAATATATTATTCAGCTCCTTTCTGACACTTATAGTTACCGGTATTATTGTAAATCAAAACTCAAAACAGGAGTTTGAACTGAATGCATTGCTGAAAGAAAAAGAAACACTGTTGGCTGAAATTAACCACAGGGTAAAAAACAACATGAACGTAATTACGAGCCTGTTAAATTTAAAGAAAGACCTATGCACCACCGACGAAGCCAGGGAAGCGCTGGAAGACAGCAAACACAGAGTATATTCCATGGCGTTGATACATCAAAAAGTTTACGGAAGCAGCTCCATGAGAAAGGTGGATTTCCAGGAATACATTAGCGAACTGGCAGAAGAGCTTGTCAGCTCCTATTCACTGGAAAAATTTGTAAAACTCAAGATTCAGGCAGATGATTGCTTACTTAGTCTCGATATAGCCATACCATGCAGCCTGATTATTAACGAAGTTTTGACAAACTCGTTAAAACATGCGTACAGAAAAAACAGCATATTGGAATTAAGCGTTATTGTAAGAAAAAATGAAAATGTAATTGAGATTATAATGTCCGACAATGGCCCCGGGTTTGCCAACGACGAAAAGCCAATTAAAGATTCGTTAGGTATAACACTTATAGAGTTATTATGCGGGCAATTAGAAGCTGCACACAGCTTTAAAAATCAAAACGGACTTGTATTTACCACCAACTTTAGCTTATCTAAGTAGAAAGCAGAGCCTACTTTATCTTCCATCTTTCTTACTTTTGTAATATGAACCTGTCTCTATTTATAGCACGTCGGTATTTAGTATCTAAAAAATCGCACAACGCCATTAACATCATTTCGGGTGTAGCATTGGGTGGTATTGCTATCGGTACCATGGCACTTATTATAGTGCTTTCTGCTTTTAACGGCATATCAAACCTTGTCCGTTCGCTTTATAATTCATTCGGAGCTGATATACAAATTACTGCCGTAAAAGGCAAAACATTTATCCCCAACGGACCAAAATTTGAAAGCATAAAACATTATGAGGGTGTAAAATATGTTACACAAGTAATGCAGGATAGGGCACTGTTATCCGTTAATGGCAAGCAGACATTAGCGATGGTAAAAGGTGTCAGCAATAATTTCAGAGCCATGACCCAATTTGATACCCTGATGAGGCAAGGGAAATTCTCATTGCAACAAGGTCAGTTAGACTATGGCGTTTTTGGAAGAGGGATTGGTTATACCCTAAACTTTGGCCAAACCAATGATGATTATACATCTATAACCTGTTATGCACCCAAGCGTGGTATACAGCAAGGCTCAGCCAATCCCGAAGATGCTATAACCGAGAAACATATTTACCCCGCAGGAATGTTTTCTATTAATGATGAGTTTGACTATGGTTATGTAATTTCCTCCATAGGTTTTACACGCTCATTATTTGATTACAAAGACAGTTCGGTCAGCAGTATTGAAGTCGGGCTTGCAAAGAATGCAGATATAGGACAGGTAAAACAAAAAATAAAAGAAACACTTGGCCCCGATTTTAAGGTTAAGGACCGAGAGGAACAAAACGATAAATTATTCCGGACGCTGAAAACGGAGAAGCTACTCACTTTCATAATACTTGCTATGGTGTTAATCATAGCTACATTTAATATCGTCGGCTCCCTATCTATGCTTATTCTCGATAAAGAAAAAGACATTGATATACTATGGAAAATGGGTGTGGATAATAACTCCATTCAAAAAATATTTCTCTTCGAAGGCTTGTTAATTACCTTTGTCGGTGCTGCTATTGGCCTTATAATTGGCACTGCAATTTGCCTGGTACAGATAAAATTTAAACTCATACGTTTTAACCAGGGCTTTGTAGTTGATGCTTACCCGGTTAGCCTGCAACTAAGCGATTACCTGAATGTTTTTGTAGCGGTGTTTGTCATTGGCCTCTTCTCATCATGGTATCCTGTCAGGGTGTTTGCCTCAAAGGGCATCAAAAAGACAGCTTAATTATATATTGCCCTGATAGGGCTTTATTACGAAGAACTATTTCTTGAACTCTTTATATTTATTTGCTCTATCATCCATGTGATAGTACTTTTTCGAAATCACAGAATAATTTCTTCTGGTTTTCGTATTATAGCGAGTAATTGTAGTCGTTACTTCCAAATCATCATATTGGGTATTTGCCATCGGAATATTCTTTATTTCCCTTTCTATCTTCTTAAAATCTTTATCATTTGCTCCCCAAGCATCTTCATTATCATAATTATCCATTTCAAAAACTTTATCACATTTAGGAATATCAAAGTATTCTTCCAACCCATAAACTTCTCCCTGCCCTTCCACCGCGCTGGAAATATGAAGAAGATAATTTTCGGTTCCGAATTTTTCCAACGAAAATTGTCCCGGATTTCCATTTGCACCAACTGAATCAAAATGGCTTGAAAAGCCTGTTACTCTATATACTCCATCAATGTTATCCACTTCTGCCATACTTACAATTCCGGGGTCTACAAAGCAACGAAGCCCAGGCTTTCCAATACTATCGAAGCGAGATGACACAAATAATACAACATATCTTTCTTGTTGCTTTATGGGCATCTTCATAATTGCATTAATAGCATCACCTATTAAAACACCTGAAGAATCCCGATAATATGCCACATTTTTGATAATTGCAATTGATTTAAAAAGCTTTAACAAACCAACAGTATCATGCAAGGAGGAAATTTTTCCGAATTTTTCTGAAGCTTGATTCTCATGTGAAGAATCAGGCTTACTTTTTTGTTTTACCGATGAATTGTGACAAGCAGCCATCAGAAATACAATCGTTCCTGTTACCAGTATTTTAAAAGATATCTTCACATTAGTGGGTTAATGATATGAATTTAAACATTAAAGGTAGATATTCTTTAGGTTTTTCACATATACAAGTGAATAAAATAAAGCCTTTAACGTTATATAAAGGGTATGCTTACCTTATTTTTGATAGATTATACATTTTATGCCCAAGCGATATTCAAATAAGCTCAAAGAAGATTCTAAACCTGAAAAGGAGAAAGAAGAAGAGGTTGTTGAGAAAAAACAAGATAAAAAACCTGCTGAAAGCGGCCCCCGTATGCAGCGCATTAAAGATTGGCTGGAGCGGTATAAGATTGCCCAGTTATCGGGCTTGGCATTTATTCTTTTCTCGGTTTGCCTTCTCCTGGCTTTTACTTCATTCCTTTTTACCTGGCAGGTTGATTATGATAAAGTCAGCGGCCCAGTGAGTGCTTTGCTTTCTACCAGTGTAAAAACAGCAAACTGGCTGGGCAACTTTGGTGCCCTTCTATCCAGCATATTTATATACCACTGGTTTGGTATTGCTGCATATGGTTTTGCATTAATATTCTTCCTTACCGGAGTAAAACTATTACTGAATATTACTTTACTGCCCTTTGCAAAGACTCTTCGCATTACATTATTTGTAATGCTTTGGACCTGCGTAATGTTTGGATATTTTTTCCAGCAAAACCGCCAGTTTATGGGTGGTGGCGTTGGCTATTTCTCCGCTTCGTGGCTCGATGGAATGATTGGAAGAGTTGGCACATTGCTTTCGCTTTCTTTTGTGGGCCTGGCTTTCCTGCTAATTAATAATCTTATAAAAGTCCCTTCGTTTAAAAAGCCTGCTACCGAACCTGAAGTTGAAGAAGAGGAAGAAACAGAACCTCTGGAAAATGAAAGACACGATATAGAAGAGCCTGTTTTAAAAACAGAGAAGCCCAAGAATATTGTTAAAGATGTTCCTCCGCCTGTATCAATAGAGTTTAATGTTGAGCCCGTTAAGCCGGTAGTGGAAGAAAAAAAAACACCTGAAGTAAAGCCTGTTGAGAAAGTTGAATTCTCTATTGAAAAAGCGCCGGAGCCAGTAATCGACACAAAGATTACGGACGAAAAAATAGAAATTTCTTCTTCACCCTACGACCCTACTCTTGACTTGTCAGACTATAAGTTTCCTCCGCTAAGTTTATTGCAAGACTATGGCAAGGAAAGCGTACAAATAGACCAGGAAGAGTTAACTGCTAACAAAGACAGGATTGTGGCAACACTAGCCAATTACAGCATTGGTATCAAGAAAATTAAAGCTACTCCCGGGCCTACTGTAACACTTTATGAAATTGTTCCGCAAGATGGAACACGTATTTCGAAGATCAAAAATTTGGAAGATGATATTGCGCTTAGTCTTTCTGCATTGGGTATTCGTATTATAGCACCTATGCCGGGGCAAGGCACAATAGGTATTGAAGTGCCCAACCGCAACCCGGGAATGGTTTCTATGAAATCTATTTTAGCATCAGACCAGTTTCAGAAAGCAGGTATGGAGCTGCCAATTGGCTTAGGTAAAACAATATCGGACCAGCCGTTTGTAATAGATTTAGCAAAAATGCCTCACTTGCTTATGGCGGGCTCGACAGGGCAAGGTAAATCTGTTGGGTTGAATGCTGTGCTTGTTTCATTGCTTTACAAAAAGCATCCATCGCAAATTAAGTTTGTATTGGTTGACCCTAAAAAAGTTGAGCTTACACTCTTTAATAAGATTGAAAGACACTTCTTAGCTAAATTACCTAATTCGGGCGAAGCAATTATTACGGATACTAAAAAAGTAATACACACACTGAACTCTTTGTGTATTGAAATGGACCAGCGTTATGACTTATTGAAAGACGCACAGGTACGTAATATAAAAGAGTACAATGAAAAATTTGTGGCCCGCAGACTTAACCCTGAAAAAGGCCACAAGTACCTGCCATATATAGTGCTGATTGTTGATGAGTTTGCTGACTTAATTATGACCGCAGGTAAGGAAGTAGAAACACCAATTGCCAGGTTAGCACAGTTAGCACGTGCTATTGGTATACACTTAATTATTGCCACCCAGCGCCCATCGGTAAATATTATTACAGGAACGATTAAAGCCAACTTCCCTGCACGTATAGCTTTCCGGGTAATATCCAAGATTGATTCCCGCACCATACTTGACTCAGGTGGGGCTGACCAATTAATTGGCCGTGGCGATATGTTATTGGCTACCGGAAGCGACCTGATACGCTTACAATGCGCTTTTGTAAGCACCAACGAAGTGGAAGAAATAACCGATTATATAGGAGCTCAGCAAGCCTACCCAAGTGCGTTCCAGCTACCGGAATATGTGGAAGAAGGCGATGAAAACGGTCAGGCTGAATTCAGCGCCAATGAAAAAGATGCGCTCTTCGATCAATGTGCCCGTATCGTGGTAGAAACCCAACAGGGTTCAGCATCATTATTGCAAAGAAGATTAAAGATTGGCTATAACCGTGCCGGAAGGATAATAGATCAGTTACAGGCAGCCGGAATCATTGGTGCTTTTGAGGGCAGCAAAGCGCGTGAAGTCATGATAAAAGACTTTATGCAGCTTGATGAGAAATTAAAAGCTTTGTCCTCTTCTTCCGAGCCTCAAATGTGAAGTGAAGCTTTCTTGGCAAGAAGCTGTTCCTCCGTTTCCTTATGCGAATCATCTAAAATACAGCAGTCTACAGGGCATACCGATGCGCATTGCGGCTCATCGTGAAAACCCTTACACTCGGTGCATTTATCAGAAACTATATAGTACCTATCTAATTCTACAGGGTTCTGGGGAGCATCGGCATCAGTTGTAAAACCACTCTTGCTGGTGTACATACCTTTAAGGGTTGTTCCGTCGCCAAAGCGCCATTCGCTTCCGCCTTCATATATTGCATTATTGGGACACTCGGGCTCGCAAGCCCCGCAGTTAATACATTCGTCAGTTATTCTAATAGCCATAATAGTTCTTGTTAAAGGACTGCAAAGATACAAAAACCTGACTTTAGAAATAAGCTATTTTTGCAAGCCTATGAAACCAACAGAAGCGATAAAGAGTTTTAACAAGTTAGGCGAACAGGTAAGAGAGTTCCTGAATGACCCCACTTCAGCAAAGCACGAGGACTGGAATACTGCCCTCAGGCTTGCCGAGCAACAAAATGGCTGGTTTACAAGAGCTAATATTTTAAGTGCACTTCGTGGAATAGAGCCCTGGTTAAATACAGCTATGCTGGAGAAATGGGCGGCCATGTATCCGGAACTGGCAAAAGAAAATACCAAGCCAATAACTATAAGTGTAGTTATGGCTGGTAATATTCCGCTTGTTGGCTTCCACGACTTTTTATGCATTTTAATTACAGGAAACAATGTACAAGCGAAGCTCTCTCACGCTGACAATATACTATTGACATTCATTGCTAAGAAACTTATCTCCATAGAACATGAATGGGAGAAACATATTCAATTCATTGAGAAACTTTCTTCTTCAGCTAATGCCATTATTGCAACAGGCAGCAACAATACCGCCCGCCATTTCGAATATTATTTCAGGAATGTGCCGCATATCATACGTAAGAACCGCAACGGGATTGCTATTTTAGACGGCACTGAAACAGTTGAAGAGTTAGGTAAACTGGGAGAAGATATCTTTGGTTATTTCGGCTTGGGCTGCAGAAACATTTCAAAAATGTATGTGCCGGATGGATATGATTTAGGCATATTTTTCAGAGCCATTGAAAAGTTCCAGGATGTAGTTAACCATAATAAGTATGCCAATAACTATACCTACAATCGTACCATATTTTTAATGGATGGAAAAATATTTACCGATAATAATTTCCTGGCAGTAATTGAAGATAAAGCCATCCCCTCACCTATTGCAGTGCTACATTACGAAAAGTATAAAGACCTTTCTGTTTTAGGTAAATCTTTATCAGAACAGAAAGAACATATACAATGTATTGCAACATCTGAAAAGGTTGCAAAAAAACTTAGCAATTTACCTATACCAGTTGTAGGCTTAGGCGAAACGCAATCTCCAAAATTGTGGGATTATGCCGATGGAGTGGATGTGATTAAGTTTATAATAGAACAATTCAACAAGAACTAGTTTGTTATATTGATTTTATCAAAGCAGACGGTTGTACCCTATCATTTAATGTAAATATTTATTAAGCAAAATCAAGAGAATATTAACCGTACTTCATTTCAAAGTAAAACACCAAATAAATGTCGTATTGAAGCATGTGCATGTTAATTACATTATTTACTTTCGCCGCAAATTATATTTATATGAGAAAAATTACATTAATCCTTTCCCTGTTCATTTTCAGTTTCTTACCTTTAGTTACTTCAGCACAAACAGTCGGCAACCTATGGGGCATGACTACTGTTGCCGGTGATAGCGGAGGAGGAGTATTATTCTGTTATAACCCACTTACCCAGAACGACAGTATTAATATACCGTTCTCAACTCCTGATGGATACAACCCTTATGGCGACCTGGTGCAAGGCAGCGATGGAAGTTTTTACGGCATGACCTCGTTGGGAGGAGCTTATTTCTATGGTGAGCTTTTTAAATGGAGCCCTTCAGGCGGCATGAAAATAATACACAGCTTTGGAGGCATAACAAGTGATGGCCGTAGCCCTTATGGTAAGGTTATTATTGGCAACGATGGTATGTTATATGGTATGACATATAGCGGAGGTTTAAATAATGATGGAGTTATTTTTCAGTGTTCAACTGATGGCAAAACATACAATTTACTTCATACCTTTTCCACTAATCCAACAGATGGGTACAACCCGTATGGTAGCCTTGTACAAGGTGGTAACGGAATGCTTTATGGCATGACATATAATGGGGGATTACAGGGCAACGGTGTAATTTTTAAATGCTCAACAAATGGTTTAACATTCGATACCATTCATAGCTTCGGTGTATTATCATATGATGGACAATATCCTTATGGCAGTTTAATTATAGGTAAAAAAGATGGAATGTTGTATGGTATGACAAATAATGGAGGACCAAATGGCCAAGGAGTAATATTCAAATGCGATACTATAAATGGTATAGTATATGATACAGTTCACACTTTTGGCATATTGAGTAATGATAATGGTTATCCGGAAGGTGATCTGGTACAGGCAAAAAATGGCACTTTATATGGTTTAACATACAGTGGCGGGTTAAGTAATCGCGGAATGATTTTTAAATGCTCAACCAATGGTGCCATTTATGATAGCCTTCATAGCTTTAATGTAGTAAGCGGCGATGGCAGAAATCCGTATGGCAGGCTTATTTTTGGTGCCGATAGTAGTTTATACGGTTTGGCATATGGTGGGGGATTGTACAGTGATGGCTCCATTTTTAAATGTGATACTACCGGCACGGTATATGATACCCTGTATAGCTTTGGCTCGGGTAAGGATGGCTATTACCCTTACGGCAGTCTTGTAATGGGTAAAGATGGTAACCTGTATGGAATGACCGAAGGAGGTGGATCTCTGAATAATGGAATAATTTTCAGCTTTAATTTAACATCGGATAAAGAAAATGTGGCTTATAATTTTGGCGCAAATGTTTTAGGGAACTCGCCATCTGGTAAACCTATACAAGGTAAAGACGGCAACTTCTATGGCATGACGTCGGCCGGAGGCCAATACGGCAAAGGGACAATATTTAAGTACACCCCATCTACGGGAGCCATGGTAGTTCTTCATGTTTTTAGTGGCGACACCAATGATGGCGGTCTCCCTTATGGCAGCCTTGTAATGGCACACAACGGTATTTTTTATGGCATGACTTACAAAGGCGGTTCTTATGGTTACGGATCACTTTTCAAGGTTACTCCTGCAGGTAAATTCACCCTGATTCACAGTTTTTCATATAGCAGTAATGATGGAGGATTTCCACGCGGTAGCCTCATTTTTGGCCATGACGGTTACCTTTATGGAATGTCCTTATATGGCGGATCCAGCGGTAGCAGGGGAGTAATATTTAACTGTGATACTCTGGGCAACCTGACCGTAATGCATAGTTTTTCCGGTTCCGATGGCCTTTATCCAAGTGGAGACCTTATACAGTCTGATAATGGCACATTATACGGAATGGCCTCAAGTGGTGGAGCAAGCAATTATGGAACCATATTTAAATGTACTACCGCAGGTACTTTTAATTTATTGCATTCCTTTACATCAAACCCTGATGGCGCTTATCCTTCCGGCGCTCCAATATTTGGCAGCGACAGTAACTTATATGCCCTATCATATAATGGCGGAGCTAATAGCAATGGCTCATATTTTAAATGCGACACCAATAATGGCAGTACTGAAAGTGTATTGCATTCATTTTTGGGCTCCAGCACCGACGGCCAACACCCTAATGGAGGCCTTTTAGCGGCCAGTGACGGTAAATTTTATGGCATGACCTATTACGGAGGCACAAAAAATTTTGGCAGCTTATTTTCGGCTGACATGGCTGGTACCGTAACTATGGAATATAGTTTCACAAGTTCTTCCGACGGTTCTTTACCTGTAGGTGAACTTACCGAAATGATGAGTACTTCAGCTTCATCTGCCCCTGCAGGTTGCTCGGGTACAGCTGCCTCATTTAGCGTAAGAGGCGCTATGGCTCCTTTAACCTATACATGGTCAAATGGCTCTACTTCGGCTATAGATACAATTAAAATGGCGGGAACATATACACTGTCGGTAACTGATTCAAGAGGCATAACTGTTAGCACCACTGTGAACATAAGTAACAGCGTAGTTTCGGTAACTGCAGGCAACACTTCAATATGTAAAGGTTCTTCCACTAACCTTTCGGCAAGTGGTGCGGGCGGTACACCTACCCTTACCTACGGATGGATGCCGGGTAGCCTTAGCGGAACCACACCAAGTGTGAATCCGGCAACAACCACTACATATACTGTAACGGTAACCGATGGTAGCGGATGTAAGGACAGTACAACGGAAAAAGTAACTGTTAATTCATTGCCTGTGGTTAGTATTACAGGTAAGGATACTATACTCCAAGGCGCTAATGATACGCTTACTGCGACTGGTGGTATTAGCTACAGCTGGTCAGGTGGCGGCACAAGCAACCCTGATATTGTTTCACCTGCATCTACACAAACCTATACGGTAACTGTTACCAATGCCCAGGGTTGTGTCAATACCGATACTATAAGGGTTGTGGTTGACATTACAACAGGCATAAACTCTGCCTCAGTTACAAATTCAACTATTGCATACCCTAACCCAGTTGCAAATACACTCAACCTTGACTTTAAGGTAGATGCAACAACAGAAGGCAAAATAGAAGTATGTGATGTAACAGGCAAAGCAATTGTTAGTTCAGAACAAACTATAAGCAATGGCCAGGCAATGCATATAGATGTATCGAGCCTTGCACCGGGCCTATACTTTGTAAAAGTGGTAACCGGTAAACAAACACAGGTAATACGCTTTATTAAACAATAAAGAATAATTCTTATTGAGTTAAAAAAGAGAAAGGCAGCTTATAGCTGCCTTTCTCTTTTATGCATTCTTTATAGTTCTGTCACTTACTTGAACAATTCTATTTTCTTTTTACATCTGTCAATACTCTGCATTATCTTATCCAGTGTTTCTGAGTCAAGTGTCTCAAGTGCATATTTTTTGTAATGCTCAATAGCCTCTTTAAACTTACCTTGGTATTCAAACATCATTCCCAGTTCATTATAAAGATTACCGTGGTCAACTCCGGGCACCTTTAATCCCTTCTCAATCAAGGCCGGTAAATCATCCCATCGGCGCAATAAGTTAAGAAGTGCGGCGTAATTCCCATACGCTGACCCATATTCAGGAGAGAACTCTATCGATTTCTTATAATTTTCTTCTGCGGCAACATAATCTTTGGTTTTCCAACGGTGATACCATGCAATATGGTTATAGGCCTTACCAAATGTGGGCTCCTCTCTTATTATTGACTGAAGTATTTTATAAGAATCTTCATAAAATTTTTGGTTCAAAAGCTTATCAGCATTCTGAAAATTGGTTTCAAGTCTCACTCTTGTTAATTCGTCCATGGTATTAAATATATAAGACGAAAATAATAAAGATTATGAAATAATTCCGGCAACTTCGGGGCTCTAAAAAAGCTTTTGCTATTTTTGAGGAATGGGCATAACAACCATACAAACAGTTAATCGCTTAAGTCCGTTAAAACTTTTAAACGGAAAACTGTTGTCGTTTGACGCGCCTCTTGTAATGGGCATTATAAACATTACCCCCGATTCTTTTTACGATGGAGGAAAATATGAAAGCCCTGAAGATGCCGTTAAACAAGCAGAAAAATTATTAGCTGAAGGAACCGATATTATTGACTTAGGTGCAGCATCAACCCGACCAAAGGCAGTTATGCTAAGCCCTGAAGAGGAATTGGAGAGATTACTGCCGGTATTAGATGCACTTATTAAAACATACCCCGATATTATTATTTCGGTAGATACGTTTCATGCCAAAGTGGCTAAAGAATCAGTTGCACACGGAGCATCAATTATAAATGATGTATCGGGTGGCACTATGGATGAAGCAATGCTAAAAACCATTGGCAAACTTAAAGCGCCCTACATATTGATGCACATGCAAGGCACCCCGGAAACCATGCAGGTAAACCCACAATATGATGACGTACTGAAAGAAGTCTACAATTTTCTTTCTGCACAGGTTGATAAAGCACAAAAGGTCGGTGTAAGGCAAATAATAATTGATCCCGGCTTTGGCTTTGGCAAAACTGTTGAACACAATTATACTTTGCTCCGCAATTTGGGCACATTCCGAAAAATGGGATTACCCCTTATGGCCGGTGTATCACGCAAATCGATGATAAATAAAGTACTTAAGACCAAACCAGAAAATGCATTAACGGGAACCATATCGCTTAATACCCTTGCCGTTTTGCAAGGTGCCAATATTTTAAGGGTACATGATGCGAAAGAAGCCAAACAAGTAATAAAATTGGTGAATCAATACTTACACCCCGACGCGCAATTATGATAAACCTCTTTATTATATTTCACTGGCTTGATGCGGTAGATATTTTACTGGTTGCCTTCCTGCTTTATGAACTATACAGCCTGGTAAGAGGTACTGCTGCCATAAATATCCTTACAGGAATAATATTGCTTTATGTAGTCTGGCTCATTGTAAAGGCGCTCGATATGCAATTGTTCAGCAGCATACTCAGCCGCTTTATTGATGTGGGCGTAATTGCTATTATCATTGTTTTCCAGCAGGAGTTAAGAAGATTTTTACTCATTATTGGCAAAACAGAATTCTTCAACCGTAAGAATTTCACAAAAAACTTTTTAATGCTACAACTGGATAAAGAAAATGAACTGGACCTTCACCCTATTTTAAAAGCCTGTCGTAATATGTCCGAAGCTCATACCGGTGCATTAATAGTTATTGAAAAAGATACAGATCTGAGTTTTTATGCGCAAACCGGCGATATTCTCGACAGTAATATAACCGAGGCCATGCTTGAAAGTATTTTCTATAAGAACAATCCTTTACACGATGGTGCAGTAATTATTGAAGAAAATAAAATATATGCCGCGCGCTGCGTACTGCCAAGTACCGAAAAAACAGATTTCCCTGCAAACCTGGGAATGCGCCACAGGGCTGCGGTTGGCATAACTGAAAAGTCAGATGCTATTGCTATTTCGGTATCGGAGCAAACGGGTTCAATTTCTTTAGCACATTTAGGTAAGCTTTACCATGACCTTACTCCCGAAAAATTCGCCACACTGCTGCAGGAGAAACTGCAAGCTTAAAACTTCAAATTAACCCCTGCCAGGAAATTAGCCGGCGCCTGTGGGAAATAACTATTCTGGTTGTATATAACGCCTTGCTGTAAATATTCATACGTATATCCATTCGAAACGTATTTAAGGCTCGTTATATTATTAACCAATAGGGTAAGGTCAATCTCTTTAATCCATTTTGCATGAGGTGGAATGAAGCCATAATTGATCCTGAAATCGTTAGTAAAGTAGGCAGGAATAGCACGGTCGGAGTTTTCAGTATTATCTAAATACTGCTTACCAACATATTTTGTAAGCAGGCTGAATGAAAGATTTTTTACGGGAGTTATGGTCAAAATACTTCCTACAATCCACGAAGGTGAAAAAGAAATATCTACCAAAGTATGCTTTTGGTAAAGTGTGTTAGAAAGATTTCCTGAGCTATCATACGTGTCCACATATTCATTAAAGTTCTTGATCTTGTTAATGCTATATGTTGCATTTGCATCCCATCTTAACCACTTAACAGGCTGAATGGCGCATTGCAATTCTATACCAGTTCGGTAACTCTGCGCCACATTTATGCGATTATACGCACCCACATCATTCACCTGCCCATTCAGCACCAACTGATTCTTATAATCCATATAATATAGGTTAGCCTGCACTGCCAAATTCTTCCAATGTTGTTTATACCCAGCCTCCCAGTCGACCAAATGCTCGGAAAGTGGCCGACTGGTTGGGGTCGACTGAGTATAGTCATCGCGTGATGGTTCTTTATTCCCCACCGCAACCGATGCATATACATTTTGCGTCGCAGAAACATCATAACTAATACCACCTTTAGGATTAAAGAAATCAAGTTTTACATCCTGTGTTACATTTTCCAGTTGGTCATTAAAACCAAGGAAGGAATAATTAATGTGCCTGTACTGCATATCGGCAAACAAGTTCAGCTTATTAGTAAGCTGATAATTGGCACGCGCATAAAAATTAAAGTCTGTCTTCAGAGCTGTATTACTTACGTATTGGTAGTTATTATTTGGGAGTCCGCCATTCTGCGCCCATAATACATTATCATAATGTTGTCCGTAATATTGATCCCATGCACCTCCAAAGTCAGCATTAATGCGGCTATGGTCAGAATATTTAAGCGTGTAAGTAGCACCGTAAAATTTATTGTTCAGCCAGAGGTCTTCTACAAAATTTCCTGCCCTGACAGTATCATTACCATACACGGGATTTGCTAATCCATATGTAGAATAATTATAGCCTGCATCAAAATCTTCATAATAACCCCAGCCGTTGGTTTGAAAAAGTGCAGCATTCAGTTCCCAGTTATGCCCTAATTGCTGCGACAGGTGCAGTTGGAAATAATCCTGCTCATAATTATCAGTTTCATTGGGATAGAACTGCACTTTGCCATTGGCGTCATAATACATTCCTGCGGGATTAAAGGTGCGGTTGGTAGCTAATGAATCTTGCGGAACCCCATACCATGCCTGGTAGGTTTTTTCTTTACCGGTAAAAACCACAGCTTTAATCATAGTGCTTTTACAGTAATAACCGGCATCTAAAAAAGCAGATTCAAAATCAGATGTTGCCCTGGAGATATATCCATCAGAAGTTATTTTCGATGCCCTGCCGTCAAATGCCCAATGTCCGTCCAACAAACCCGTTCCAAAATCAAATGTGTTTTTAAATGTATTATACGAACCAGCAGAGCTGCTGTAATCGACATAAGGCTGGGTAGATAATTTAGTAGTTTCAATATTTATACTGCCACCAAAAGCGCCTGCACCATTGGTAGATGTACCAACACCGCGCTGTATTTGTATATTATCGGTCGATGAAACAATATCGGGCATATCTACCCAGTACACACCCTGATCTTCGGCATCATTGATAGGCACACCATCAATGGTTACATTTACACGTGTGGCATCGCTACCCCTCAAGTGAATATAAGTATAACCAACTCCTGCACCGGCATCGGACTGCACAACCATTGAAGGAGTAAAATTCAAAAGGAAGGGCATATCCTGCCCTACGTTACTTTTTTGAAGATACTCTTTGTCAATATTATTGTAGGTAGTAGGAGTTTTATCACTGGCTCGGGTAGCACTTACCACCACCTCACTTGACAATACTGCAAGGGAAGTTAAATGCACATTTATAACCGAATCTTTGGGCAGAGAAACCTGGATAGTTTGAGTTTTGTATCCAACATACGTAAATGATACAGTATAGTCGCCATCGTTAAGTCGCAAATGGAATTTGCCATCTAAATCTGTTAATGTAGTAAGCAGTGTATAGTTTATCGTTACTCCAACATCCACCAATTTCTTTCCATTTGCTGAGTCGGTCACAATTCCTGTGAATGACCGCTGGGCAAAAATTGCCGTTGGCAAAAACATAGCTGCTATACACAACTTTATAAACGAGCCTTTAATGAATGTTTTCATTAATTTGCGTTACATATACTGCCGAAGAACCAAAGGGTGGAAAATTCACCGGCTTACTATTTTTCGTTATCTCCTTCCCTCCGCAGGCATTACCCTGATCAGGTTCCAAAACATATTTCTATGTTTACTGGGTATGATCTCAGCCCTTAATTTTCAGGCACCCCTTAAAAGTAGACCGGACAAAAGTAATTATTTTAAATTATTCAGCCCATTCTTTTATAAACTCTTCGCAATAACTCCTCCAACTCACTCAGCATCATAGCTGTTGCACCCCAAACAGTATGCCCCTCTATATTATAGTAAGGCGTTTTTGTTTCAGTATCAGAACCGGAGCGCATAATTAACTTCTCTTCTTTTATTTTTGGGTCAATTAAAAGGCGAAGATTTACATCCATAGAATATTGTACTTCTGTTTTTTGAATTATAGCAGGCATCTTTTCTTCACTCATACCAATGTATGGTTGAACCCAAAAATTACTTGGAGGGATATAAACCGGGCTAAGCTCACCTACATATTTAATCCTCTCGGGCAAAAGCCCTACTTCCTCATGTGCTTCTCTTAAAGCCGTCTGCCACAGGTTAACATCTGTTTCCTCTTTTGTGCCACCGGGGAAAGCTACCTGGGCACTATGCACCCCTTTATATTCTGTGCGCAATATAAGCCGTGTATATATATATTCGTTTTCGGGATACAACCAAACCAATACACTGCTCTGGCGGGGATTCTTTTTAGCAATCAGCTCCAAATCCATTTTAGGCCTGCCTGATATCATAAGTTTTTGAGCCTCCCAACCGGGTAAACCATACCCCATTTCTTCTGTTAAAATATCTATAAACTCAAGAAACATAGGCACTTGGGGCTAAAAGTGAAACGAAAACCTGTTTTCATCGTAAAATTAGTAAGAATGTGGTAATTACGATGAAAGATGATGTGGAAAAACTACAAAATATTATTTGGCTTAATCTTTCTTCTTACTTCTCTTATAGAGGTAAAGAAGTGCTCACTACCCGGTTCACGCGATTCGTCACAAAATGACTATAGCAATATAGAACATCGCGACCTCGACCAGGTAAAGAAGAGTAAGAAACTTGTTTTACTTACTGAGAATAGTTCGACCACCTACTTTATATATAAGGGCCAGCCGATGGGTTATGAGTATGAAATGCTCAATGCATTTGCACAATCTATTGGTGTAGAATTAGATGTAGAGGTAGTTAGGAATGTAGACAATATTTTCCAGATGCTTGATAGCTGCGAAGGCGATATTGCCGCCGATAACCTTACCGTTACAAGTAGCCGCCGGAAAGATGTAGAATTTGCAAGCCCCTTATTTACTACCCGCCAGGTACTCATACAACGTAAACCCGATAACTGGCCCAAGCTTTCAACAGCACAATTAGAAAGCCTATTGGTAAAGAACCCATTACAGTTAGCAGAAAGACAGGTTTATGTTCGAAAGGGCTCATCATTCTATGAGAGGTTAAAAGACTTGTCGAATGAAATTGGAGGGAAGATCAATGTAATAGAAACTCCGGGAACAGAAACTACCGAAGAACTTATAGGTGATGTAGCAAAAGGCAAAATTGACTTTACTATTGCCGACGAAAATGTTGCACGCATTATTGCTTCCTATTACGATAACCTTGATATAAGTACCCCTGTAAGTTTTCCTCAAAAAATTGCCTGGGCAGTTAGACGTACTTCTCCGGAATTATTGAGCGCACTTAACGACTGGTTGAGTAAACAAAAGAAGAAAGGATATAACGATATTGTTTTCGGGAAGTACTTTATGGATAAGAAATCGGCTTCTAACAGGCAAACCAGTGAATACTTCTCATTAACCGGCGGAAAGATTTCCCCCTACGATGATTTGATAAAGAAGTATAGTGTTAAGCTTGGTTGGGATTGGAAACTACTTGCTGCCCAAATATTCCAGGAATCGCAATTCAACCCCGAAGCCAAATCATGGTCAGGTGCATTCGGACTTATGCAATTATTGCCATCGACTGCCGCACATTATAATGTAGATACGACTAATATGTCGCCCGAAGCAAGTATAGCTGCCGGCGTAGCCTACCTGAGAGAAGTAGATGGCTACTTAGCCAAATTTATACCTGATAAAGAAACACGTATACCTTTCGACCTTGCGTCGTATGATGTGGGTGCAGGACATATAATAGATGCCCGCAACCTGGCTATTAAATACGGGCTCGACCCCAATAAGTGGGAAGATAATGTGGCTTACTTCCTGCTCAATGAATCATTACCTAAATATTATAACGACCCTACAGTTTCATTCGGTTATTGCCGCGGGCAGGAGCCTTACCAATATGTGCGCGAAATAATGAACCGTTATAAAATGTATCACAACCAGGTAGGTTCGCAATACACAGCCAAAAAGTAAAATCAGTATAGAATTCACAACCTCAATTCCTCAAGCCATGAATACAAACGACAAAACAATCGACGTCCTGGGCTGGCTCCAAGACCAGGTAAATTACATCAGCAAAGCAATTGCTGATCTTGAAAAGAGCCATAACTATGGCAAAGCTGCCATGTGTGAAGGTATGCGAGAAGCATATATGAAGTGTATAGAAAAACTGCAGGCGTGAATGCACGTTTATCTATGTACCTCCCACTCCCTTCAAACCCCTCCTTATGTTATTTAACCGGCATTAGTTCTTTGCCTGGATTAATTTTCTATTATTTAATAGTATCGATTTCACTTTAAATTCCAACCCCCGGAATTAACATAAACCCACTACCATAAGGGTTTCAATATCTATAACCGATTTTAATCTTTAATTTCCTGCCTCATTTTAGTATATAATTGCCTGAAAAGCAATTTATCTTTGTCTGGCAAATGAAGCTATAATGGCTAGGATCAAAGGATAACAGAAAGAGGATAATACAATAACTCAAAGCAACAATGAATATTAAATTAAGGCATTATTAACAGAAACACACCAATACGTTATCGAATCAGAAATAGGATAATAGATAAATTATGGCAGATAAAAGTGGTTAAAGGTCTATTGTAACTCAAGCACTTTGCATAGTTTTGTCATCAGAAATCTACACATAAATAAATCGAGAGAATCGGTTTTGAGAAGTAGAAAATAGTAAACGTTTTGTGGAGCCCACCAGGGGGATTAAGTTGCAAGTTTTAATTAACAGCTACTGAGTCCGGGCTCCACTTCCTTTTTATATCACTTGCAAGCCCTTATCTTAAGAGGAATTCTTCTTGAGAAAAACCAAAAACCTTAGCATTTTGTTCATATATTAGCAGCTTATTTTAATTGCGATTTTAAAACAAATCTTATTTAAAAAACGGCTATGCTAAATTCATACAGACAACTTACAGCAACTACCCTGGTAACATTAGGTTTATTTTTTGCGAACATTGGTTTTGCCCAACATAAGGCAAAGACAAAATGGTTGGTTCAGAAACCTTTTGAGCAATATGGTTTTATTGAAAACAAAGGGCAAATGCTGGCCTCATTAAATGGCGATATTGATAAGACCGTTCTATATTATACTGATAAGGGTAAAGTACAATTATTCTATAATTTAAACTCTATAACGTTTCGTTATGACAGTATATCTTTTGGAAAACCCGGTAAAGATGACAAAGATGCTGATGACAATAAAAACACTAAGGTTGAAGGAATGTTAATGACCATGAGTTGGGAAGGTGCTAACCCTAACCCAAAGGTGGAAGTACAGAACCCGTTAAGTAATTATTATACATACTCTAATCCTTCAGATAAAACCGGCAAGACAGGTATTGTAGCCCATGCATGGAGCAAATTAATTTATCATAATCTTTACGATGGTATCGATCTTGAGTTCTATTACCCGCGAGATAAAGGCGGAGTTGAATATGATGTTATTGTACATCCCGGAGCTGATATTTCAAATTTTAAGATGAAATACAATGGAGCCAGGGTTAAACTTTCAGACAACAACATAATTATTACATCTCCTTTCGGAACCTTTACTGATCATGCGCCGACTTCTGTGAATGCTAATGGTATTAATGTGAGTGCGGCCTTTAAAGTCTCAGATAATATAGTTTCTTTTAATGTAGGAAGCTATGATAAAAGCCAATTCCTTACTATTGACCCATGGACAACATCAACTGCTTTCATAGGAAGTAATTCAGCATACGACCTTGGGTTCGATAACTTAGGAAATGTATATGTAAACGGTGGTGGTAATTTGAGCAATTACCAGGTTCAGAAATACAATAATACCGGAGTTTTAAAATGGACCTATACGACAACGCCTTTTACCGGTAGCGATGCCGGTTATTATGATATTGGGGGATTGGCTGTGGACCGCCGAAATGGTGCTACTTATATTACAGAGGGCTTTAATATCAGTGGTGCCAACGCACTTAAACTTGATAGTTCAGGTATAGTGACCGCTCATTTTTTTGGAAGCACTAACTTACTCGAAGCCTGGGGTTTAAAGTTAGATTATTGTCATAACCTGCTTGTAATTGCTGGTGGTAATATAAATGTAACGAACCAGGCAGCCACACTGGATACAGCATTAACAACCCTTAACCCGGTAAATATTTTAGGTGCAAGCGATTATTATCATGATATTTCTTTAATGGCACTTGATGGGCTTGGTAATGCATATATGGCTACCAGCGTTAACGTATTCGGTGCGTATAATAATCAAATGATGAGGCTACCACTTCCATCATTAAGCCCGACTGCATATAGTGTATATGATGGGCATAGCTTTCACGAGGTTGCTTCCATTGTATATTATCCGGCTAGGGGTCCGGTAAATTATTCTGGTAATTACTTTAATGGTATGGCAGTAAATAAAACCATGTTACTTACTTATGATGGAAAGGAACTAAAAAAATGGAGACCATCGAATGGAGCATACGTAGATAGCATTTCCGTATCGAGTTTATATTTTAACTGGGGCGGTATAGATTTGGACTGCCAGGGCAATATATATATTGGTAATAACAACAATGTAAATATTTACGATTCTACTTTAACTCCCATATTATCACCTATTTCATTTACCAGTAGTATTTACGATTTAAAACTAAATGGCCAGGGCAGCATTTATGTTTGTGGTAATGGCTTCGTTGCAGCAGATACTGTGGCAATAAGTAAAATGGCAACAGTAACATATACTGAACCCAGCAGATGTACAAAATGCGATGGAAGCGCAACCGCAAATGGTTGCGGAAATGGTGCTCTTTCTTATAAATGGAGCACGGGAGCCACCACGCAAACAATTACAAATCTTTGCGATGGAAGCTATACTGTAACAGTTAAAGATTCCTCTTGTGGTTTAACAAGAAAAGATACCGCAGTAGTATTTTTAGGTATTCCCGGATATTACCCAACTATCACCCCTGTCAATCCAACATGTACAAAAACAGGGTCTGCCAGCGTGGTTGTAACAGGTGGTACAACGCCCTATACTTATAGCTGGAGCAATGGAACAACGACTTCATCTGACACAGGCTTGGTTGCCGGAACTTATACCCTTATAGTTACCGATAAGGATACCTGCAAACTTTTTGCGACAGTAACCCTTGTACCCCCACCCCCGCCAGCAATAAAAATAACGCCTGCAAAAGACAGCATATGCCCAGGTGGTAATATTGGCCTGGTCGCCAGCGGAGGCATAAGTTACGTTTGGTCTGCTTCATCAAGTTTGAGTTGCACTACATGTTCAAACCCAACTGCATCGCCGACTTCTGCCACCACATATACTGTTACAGGTACTGACGCAAGTGGTTGCACTAATATCGCAACTGCTGTAATAACTATAGCTGTCCTGCCAACTATTTCAATTATACCTCCAAAAGATTCTATATGCCCCGGAGGTTCAGCAAATCTTACGGCAAATGGAGGAGTAAGTTATACATGGTCTCCGGCGCTTGGTCTTAGCTGTACAAATTGCCCTAACCCAATTGCATCACCAGGCACTAAAACTACTTATACAGTTACAGGAATGAATGCCTTGGGCTGCACAAGTACTTCAACTGTTGCAATAAATATTATTCCTACACCTACTATTATTGTAACACCTTCTTCAGATTCTATTTGTGCAGGCGCCAATGCTTCACTAAAAGCTTCAGGTGGAGTAAGCTATACCTGGAACCCTTCTTCCGGTTTAAGTTGCAGCACATGCCCAAACCCTACTGCTAATCCGGGTGTTACTACAACTTATACGGTTACCGGCTCAAATGGATCTTGCAGTAGTCAGACTACGGTTATAGTAAAAGTATTACCAAGCCCGATAGTTACTATTACTCCTCCACTTATTATTTGCGAAGGTAAAAACACTACACTTACGGCTACCGGTGGTGGAACCTATGTATGGAACACTGGTGCCAGTACGGGATCCATAACGGTAAACCCTTCGTTAGCCAGCACTTACTCAGTCACTGTTACAGGCCCCAATGGATGTACAGCTTCTGCTTCTACAGCCGTTGGAGTTGACATACCTACTCTTACTGCATGTTGTGATACATCAATTGTAAAAGGGGCAACAGTGCAGCTTACTACCACAGGTAGTGTTGTAGGATTTGTATGGACACCGGGAAGCGGGCTTAGTTGCTTTTCCTGCGCCGACCCGAAAGCAAACCCAACAACCAATACTACTTATACGGTTACCGGAACGGATGCAAATGGATGTATTGTTACCGCTACAGTTACTATAGATATGAAATGCTTCGATTTTACAATACCAAACGTATTCACACCGAATGGTGACAATAAAAATGATCTATTCTATATTGATATTCCAGCCATTGATACCTACGATATTGTGATATATGACAGGTGGGGTACTGAAATGTATAAATCTAGTAATGCTTACCAGTATTGGGACGGAAAGACCGAAAGCGGATCTGAGGCCCCTGACGGAGTCTATTATTACATTATAAAATCGACCTGCGGCGCTAACAAATACGACAAACAAGGATTTGTACAGATTATCCGATAAAACCACATTATTTTAATTTTTAAAGGCATGGGCTAAAATCCATGCCTTTTTAATTGGTTAAAGCCTCGTAAATACTCCCTAATCTCGTTGAAAACGAAAGAAATAAGCCTGATTCAATTCGTCATTATTTTATTTATAACTTTGGTGCTTATCAATTCATACTTTATTAAACCTTTATATGAGTTTTATAGCAAGCATACAGGCAAGGCAAATTCTTGATTCGAGAGGAAACCCGACCATAGAAGTAGATGTAATTACCGACAGCGGCACATTGGGCCGGGCTGCAGTTCCTTCAGGTGCATCGACCGGCATACACGAAGCAGTAGAGTTGCGCGATGGCGATAAAGGTGTGTATTTGGGCAAAGGCGTATTGAAAGCAGTAAGTAATGTAACAGGTACTATACAGGAAGAATTGAAAGGCATGTATATTTTCGAGCAGCGCCAGATAGACGCCAAAATGCTTGAGATGGATGGCACCGACAACAAGGCTAACCTAGGAGCAAATGCTATACTTGGTGTATCACTTGCGGTTGCCAAAGCTGCTGCTGAAGAATCTAGATTGCCATTATATAAATATGTGGGTGGAGTAAATGCAACTGTGCTTCCGGTACCCATGATGAATATTCTCAATGGTGGAAGCCATGCCGACAATAATATCGATTTCCAGGAATTTATGATAATGCCGGTAAATGCACCTACGTTTGCCGAAGCATTGCGCATGGGAACAGAAGTTTTTCATAACCTGAAAAAGTTATTGCACGATAAAAATTATTCAACCAGTGTGGGAGATGAAGGTGGCTTTGCCCCTAACCTTAAATCGAATGAGGAAGCGCTTGATTTTATTTTAAAAGCTATTGAGAAGGCTGGCTATGCACCGGGCAAAGACATTTACCTGGCGCTTGATGTAGCCTCTTCTTCTTTTTATCTCGAGAAAGAAAACAAATATCATTTTGTAAAATCATCGGGCGAAAAGCTTGCATCGAAAGATATGATTGCTTTATACCAGGGCCTCGTAAAAAAATATCCTATTGTTTCTATTGAAGATGGGCTTGCCGAAGATGACTGGGATGGATGGAAAGACCTTACTGATAAGTTGGGCAAAAAAATACAATTAGTGGGCGACGATTTATTTGTTACCAATGTTACCCGCTTGCAACAAGGCATTGATAAAGGCGTTGCAAATTCTATTCTGGTTAAAGTAAACCAAATTGGTTCACTGAGCGAAACCATTGATGCTGTTACACTTGCCGACCGAAATTCATATACAGCAGTTATGAGCCACCGTTCTGGCGAAACAGAAGACACAACAATTGCCGACCTTTGTGTAGCATTGAATACAGGCCAGATCAAAACAGGTTCGTTATGCCGTTCAGAACGTATTGCAAAATATAACCAGCTTTTACGTATTGAAGAAGGGCTGGGCACATCGGCACGTTACGGAGGAAAAACATTTAAATACGCACGTTAATATTTTAAAACATATATAATACAAATCCCAATGGACAAGCTCAAAGAAAAGTTCAGCCAAAAAGCCGCAACCGAAGCTGCTAACGTAAAGCAATTTATTACCGAACACGGAGACGCGGTAATAGGAGAATACACTGTTGCACAGGTTTACCAGGGTATGAGGGGCATGACCGGCCTCATTACTGAAACCTCTAAACTCGACCCTGAAGAAGGTATTCGTTTCCGTGGTTACACTATTCCTGAACTGAGGGAAAAACTTCCTAAAGCTCCGGGCGGAAGCGAGCCATTACCTGAAGGCATATTTTACCTGATGCTTATGGGCGAACTTCCTACACAGGAAGATGTAAATGATATTACCAATAACTGGGCTCGCAGAAGCATCGTTCCGCGCCACGTTTTCGATACACTTGATTCATTGCCTGCCAACACACACCCTATGACTGAATTCAGTATTGGGGTAATGGCTATGCAAACAGAATCTCTTTTTGCTGCTGCTTACAAAAAAGGTATGAGCAAAAAAGAATACTGGGATTATGCTTACGAAGATTCTATGAACCTGATTGCACGTTTACCACGTGTAGCCGCTTATATCTATCGCAGAAAATATAAGAACAACGAACATATTGAACCGGATCCTAAGCTTGACTGGGCAGCTAATCTTGCACACATGTTAGGCTACGATGTATTTGATGTACAGCGCCTGATGCGTTTGTATTTAACTATACACGCTGACCATGAAGGCGGTAATGTATCGGCACACACAACACACCTTGTAGGTTCTGCACTGAGCGATCCATATTTATCTTTTGCAGCCGGTATGAATGGATTAGCTGGCCCTTTACACGGCTTAGCAAATCAGGAAGTTGTTGCGTGGATATTAGAACTCCGTAAAGAATTAGGTGGAGGATTACCAACCAAAGAACAAATTGCCGATTACATTAAAAAGACTTTAGCTGAAGGCCGTGTAGTACCGGGTTACGGACACGCAGTATTGCGTAAAACAGACCCACGTTTTATAGCACAACAGGATTTTTACAAAAAATATATTAAACACGATGATCTTTGCGAAATTGTGCAAATGATATATGCTGTTGCTCCTCCTATTTTAGAAGGCACGGGCAAAATTAAAAACCCCTGGCCAAACGTTGATGCGCATTCTGGTGCACTGTTAATACATTATGGTATTGTAGAATATGATTTTTACACTGTATTGTTTGGCGTATCAAGAGCGCTTGGCGTACTTGCTTCATTAATATGGGACAGGGTACTTAATTCGCCAATTGAACGCCCTGGTTCGAATACTACCGAAGGATTAAAGAAAAAATTCGGAACTATAAAGCAGAAATAAAAAATGCAAACCATAGCCATATATATTATACTGGGTGCCGCTGTTTTATTTATCGGGCGAAGGCTATATAAAGCTTTTGCCCATAAAGGTGGGGCTGGCTGTGCACATTGCGATCCTGCTGATATGAATAAATTAAAAAAGGCTGTTCCACCGGGTAAATAATACTCTCCTTGTAAATTCGGTACTGCTCTGTATAATAACCCTGTAAAACCTGAATGAGAATTCGTACCTCCATACTGCTCATATTGGCCTGCCTGCTTTCCTTGCAAGGCATAGGGCAAAACCGGTTAATTGATTCGTTAAAGAACCGGCTAAAGAATGAAAAGCGGGACACAATAAAACCTGAACTGGAGTTAAGTATCTGCAAGATATATAATGCAACCGGTGATTTTCTTAATGCACTTGATTATGGAGTACGTGCTGCCACACATGCTAAAAGCTTGCAATCACTGAGCAATCCTGCAGTTGTTTTAGCCGCAAAAAAGATAGAAGCCAGGGCGTACCTTAATATTGGCAATGCTTATGATAACCAAGGTAATTATCCTCAAGCATTGGTATATTATACAAAATGCCTTAATGCCAAGACTCTCCTTGGCGATAAACTGGGTATTGCATCTGCAAATAATAATATAGGTCTTGTTTATTGGAGCGAAAGCAACTACCCGGTTGCACTTGATTATTTTTTACGAAGTCAGAACCTATATAATTCTCTTGACAATAAGGCGGGGCTTTCACGCACCTATAACAATATCGGGAACCTGTATATGGATGAGCAGAATAATGACTCTGCTCTTTCTTATTACAAAAAAAGCCTTGCAATTGAAGGAGCAGAGAAGAACAAGGATGGCATTGTAATGTGCTATAATAACTTCGGATTAATATATCACGCACAGCATAAACTTATGTTATCGCTTGATTATTACCTGAAATGCCTTGAAATGAGAAAAACCCAGGGAGACAAAGATGGTATTGCTGTTTCATATACCAATATCGCTGGCCTATACCAAGATATTGCGGAATCGGATAGTGTCTTAGGAAAATACATCGACCTGTATTACAAACAAACAATACCACGGCCCACTTTAAAATATGTGCGTCAGGCCCTGAAGGATAGTGCCTTTGCTCTTCATAAGGAAGCACTGGAATTAAGTAAAGCTGTAGGTGATATGGATAACGTTGGACGGGCAACTGAAGGACTAGGCTCTGTTTATTTAGAAAGAAAGGACTATAGGACTGCATTAACATTTTACCATACTGCTGCATCGGTTTATAAAAAAATTAATGCCAAAAGATCATATTATATTGTGCTTATTGGCATCTCGGAGTGTTTTGAAAAACTGGGGGACAAAGACAGTGCCCTGCAGTACTATAAACTAGGAATGATTAATAGAGACAGTGTATTTAATGAAGAGAAACAAAAAGCTATTGGACGTGAAGAGGTAAAGTATACCTATGAAAAACAACAGGCACTGGAAGAATTACAACATCAGAAAGAAACTGCAATTGAAGAGGTGAAACAAAAACAACAACTGCTGGTTATCTATTTGGGAACCGCGGTAGTATTGCTTCTCTTCGCGTTTTTGATTTTTGTGGCGCAACGTTTACGCATTACAAACAGGCAGAAAAATATTATTGGCGAGCAAAAGGAAAAGATCGACCTTGCCTTCTCGCAATTGGGAGATGCTAAAAAACTTTTAGAAGAACGGCATAAGGATCTTACGGATAGTATACAGTACGCGAGCCGTATACAAACTGCTTTACTTACCAGCGACAAGTATCTATCAGATCACCTGAATGAATACTTTATTTTATTTAAGCCGAAAGATATTGTAAGCGGAGATTTTTATTGGGCTTTAAATCACAAAGGCAAATTTTATATTGCCTGCTGCGATTGCACCGGCCACGGTGTACCGGGAGCGTTTATGTCGTTGCTTAACATTACATTTTTACACCAGGCAGTAATTGAAAAAGGTATTGCACACCCCAACGAGATATTTAACGAGGTACGCACCAGCGTGGTAGATGCATTGAATCCTGATGGAACCACCGACACCAAAGATGGAATGGACGCGACGCTCTGCTGCATAGATTTTGAGAAGCATCTGTTAATGGCAGCTTGCGCAAACAATGCATTATGGATTGCCCGTAATGGGGTACTTATGGAATTCAAACCCGATAAAATGCCAATCGGTATAAGTGGTGGTGAAGCTAAACCATTTACACTGCATGAGGTAAATCTGCAAAAGGGAGATGCTATTTATATGTTCAGTGATGGCTTTGCAGACCAGTTTGGCGGACCGAATGGAAAAAAATTCAAGCTCGCTCAATTAAAAGAGCTGGTGTTGAGTATAACCAACAAGCCCATGAAAGAGCAAAAGGTATTACTCGAAAAGGCGCTTAACAACTGGAAGGGCGATCAAATGCAGATAGATGACGTTTGCGTTATAGGTATCCGCATATAGTCTACTTTGTTTTATTACTTATCTAATTTGGGCGTTCCCCTTCGGGTCGGGCTATACGCTACAAGTCCTCGCTTCGCTGCGGGCTTTCCACTTCTATCCCTAACGCTTAACTACAGGCATTAAAGAATAATAAGATATCTATTTTGATTTCTTAAACGCCTGGTCAAGGTCGGCAATGATATCGTCGATATGTTCAAGGCCTGCAGATATACGAATGAGGCCCGGCAATACTCCTGAATCTACCCTGTCTTTTTCCGTGAGCTTCGCATGTGTTGTAGATGCAGGATGAGAAACTATTGTACGCGTATCTCCCAAATTAGCTGTCATTGAGGCCATTTCCAATGCATCGAGAAATTTCTTACCGCGTTTCAACCCGCCTTTAATTAAGAATGCAATCATTCCCCCACCCTGTGTCATTTGCTTTTTAGCCAGCTTATATTGAGGGTGTGATTTAAGAAAAGGGTATTTAACCGATTCAACATCGGGATGTTTTTCTAAATATTCCGCCACCTTCAAAGCATTGCTGCTATGCCTGTCCATACGCACCGAAAGCGTTTCAATGCTTTTAGATAATATCCATGCATTGAAAGGAGAAAGCGATGGGCCAGTACTACGTGCAAATGCCCTTATCTCGTCAATCAAGTTCTTTTTACCTACAACAATACCGCCAAGCACACGTCCTTGTCCGTCTAAATATTTAGTAGCAGAATGTATTACAAGGTCAGCGCCAAAGTCAATAGGCTGCTGAAGAACTGAAGTCGCAAAACAATTATCTACAATTAAAATAGTTTTATTCTTTGCTGAGAACTTACCCAGCCATTCCAAGTCAATTAAATCAATAGCAGGGTTCGAGGGGGTTTCTACAAAAATAATTTTAGTATTTGACCTTATCGCTTTGCTCCACTCGTTAGGTTTATGAATATCGACATAGGTATGGCTTATACCAAACTTAGAAAGATTCTTTTCAAGCACAGTATGCGTAGCGCCAAAAACCGAATTACAACAAAGCACATGGTCGCCACTTTTTAATAAAGCAGCAAAAGTGGTAAACACCGTAGCCATACCCGAAGCCATCGCCACCCCTGCTTCTGCATTTTCCAACAGGCATATTTTTTCTACCAATTCAGCGGTGTTAGGGTTAGAAAACCGGCTATATATATTACCCGGCTTTTCATCGGCAAACATAGCGCGCATAGTTTCAGCATCATCAAATACAAAACTTGATGTTAGGTATAATGGCACTGAATGCTCATTAAACTCAGTCTTGTTAAGTTGTGTGCGAACTGCTATGGTATCCTTATGCTTTTTCTTAGCCATATTAATTTATTTGGTATGAGCTCGTAATCTTAGCGGTCTTCTCCAGCATTTTAGCTACGGTACAATATTTCTCTAGGCTCAGTTCAATTGCTTTTTGCAATTTATCTTCATCAACCTTACCCTTTATAATAAACTTAACATGTATTTGAGTAATCAATGCAGGTTCCTGCTTTTGATCACGCTCATATTCTATTTCCACATCATAGCTGTCAATCTGTTGCCTTTGTTTTTTTAATATCATAATCACATCGATACTGCTGCAACCGCCTAATGCTGCAATCATAGTTTCGAGTGGGCGCATACCCAAGTTATGCCCGCCAATCTCAGGATTACCATCCATTTTAATGGTGCTCCCTACGACATTTTTTGCTTCAAGCAAAAAATCGTTATCTACTCTATGTAAAGTAATTTTTGCCATAATTGTCAGTTTTTCAAATGTAATTGTTTTTCTGCGGTGCTTGTTGTTGCCTTTTCTTTGCTTGCAAGTGAAAAAGGCAATGATGCCAGGAACACTTTTTCTTTCTCAAGCAAAGGTTTTATCTCTATAAGATGGGCAAGGCTTATTTTTCCTATAGCGAAGTTCTCACCTTTGGTATGCTTTAAGTCTTTCAACTTAATATCATTCAATACCTTTTCAGAATTTGCCCTTATGTAAACCTCTATCTCAATTGAATTAGCCAAGCCAAGGCCTTTATTATCCTTATACTTTTCGTAACGATATTTAAAACCACCTAACGATGCATGCACATCTGATAGTACTGCTGCACCCGTAGGATAACTACCAGCACCTTTACCAGAAAAGAATTGCGTTCCGGAATGTTCAGCTTCAATGGTTATGCCGTTGTATTCATTCTCTACATGATATAAAGGATCGGCAGGAGGAATAAACTGAGGTACTACCCATAAGCCGACTTTATTATTTGCCAGTTTATAAACCTGTGCCACCTGGCGTACTTTGTAGCCATTTCGCTTGGCATATTCTATATCATCGGGGCTGATGTTCGATATACCGTAATTAAATACCTGTTCGGGTGTTACAAGTAATCCGAAACCATGCAGGGTAAGTATTACCAGTTTATATAAAGCATCGTAGCTTTCTACATCAAGCGTAGGATCGGCTTCAGCAAAACCTAATCGTTGTGATTCAGCCAATGCAGTGGCGTAATCCCATCCCTTATTATAGACCTGAGATAAGATATAGTTCGATGTACCGTTGCACAAGCCTCGTATAGCACTAATTGGTTCCTGCGAAAAGTAACTATCTATAGTGCGAAGAATAGGGATACTGGCACAAACACCTGCTTCGTATAATAGCGATACGTTATTCTTTTCCTGCAACGATAATAGCTCCGGAAGGTTTTCTACCACCATCTTTTTATTTGCCGATACTACGTTCTTACCTGCTTTCAGTGCATCGCGTACAATTTCAAATGCCTCTTTCGAATTATCGATTACCTCTACCACAAGGTTGGTTGATTCATCCTGCAATACTTCTTGCTTATCGAAGCTAAGCTGATGGGTTTCTACTTTGCGTTTCTTCAGGGCGTCTTTCACCACAATTTTATGCGGCACCACCGATGGGGTTTGTATGTGGGTAAGCTCATAAAAGCCCTGCCCTACGCAGCCAAGGCCAAATAATCCAATTTTGGGTGTATTCATTATTTTGCGGTAAAAATTTTGTATTGCGAGTGTTAACTTAGGTACTTCTATTAAAAAGCCATCGTGGCCATAAAGCGAATTTATCTCTTCGTAAATGGCGCCGGGAACATTCTCTGCTATAAATCTCGACTCAGATGCAGGGAATAACAGATCTGACGTAATGCCAACAGCCAGTACTTTGGCTTTTATACCTGCTAACGCCTGTTTCACTCCTCCCCTGCCACGGCCTACATTGTGCGAATCCATTACTTTGGAGAGTGAATAGTATGAAAATGCATTAAACCGCTTAATCAATTTATCACCCTGGTAACGTTGGTATGATGAGGCTTTAAAATCATCTGTTTTATTGTCGTCGGTTTCTTTTTGTGTTTGTGAATAGGTTATATAATTGCGGTAGCTAAGCAATGCAATAGCACGGGCGGCTTTCATTCCCTCAGTGCCAGCATCAGGCTTAGATTCCTTCCAGGTTTGGTCGGCGCTAATAGCAAGGCGTTGGCTCTCACGGAAAGCAATACCCCATGGTGAGCTTACCGCATTTGATGCCACTACTATTAAATGTTTGATAAGATCAGGTGAGCTTGTTGCCCACTCTATTGCCTGCTGGCCGCCCAATGAACCACCAATAGCGGTATCAATTTGTTCTATACCTAGTTCACGGCGTAACAGATCAAGCGAACTGACAATATCACGAACGGTAAGTAAAGGGAACTCATGAAAGAAAGATTTTCCTGTTGCAGGGTTTATCGATAAAGGGCCGGTAGAACCATAGCATGAACCCAAAATATTGGCGCAGACAATAAAATACTTTGCGGGGTCAAATACTTTATCGGTACCAATCATGCCCGGCCACCAGTCAGCTGCATCGGCGTTGGCGGTAAGGGCATGGCATACCCATATTACATTGTCTTTTTCTTTATTCAGTTTGCCCCATGTTTGGTAAGCAAGCGTAAAGCCAGACAAGCTCTGGCCCGATTCCAGTTTATAAGTCTTTTTATGTTCGAATATATGTGTGTTCATTTGGTGAGTATCAGGTTGAGATTAAGGTTGAGAATTCTATGCGTTTTAGCAACACATCCTTTTTTACAACAAATTTTGTTTAGGATGCTTTAATTGCCAAGAATTGGCATTCGCATACAACAAATAATAGAATTTGAACTCCCCCTGAGGGTTTTAATAAAAGGACTGTGTCTTTTGTTTTTCATGGCCTATGTAATTTTTATATGTCCCGCGTTGCCTTGGGCAGGAGTTGGCACCTTTTCTAAACTTAGACGGTTGCCAGAGGGTCAACGAGCCTGATCTCTCACCTCTTCTGTATAACAACTACACCATGCTTTTATGCGAGGAGTAATTATTTGCGCTGCAAAGATAAGAAAGAAATTGATTGGATATGAAGATACCAAAAAGAAAACCACAACATACTATTGATAATCAACACAATACAGATACCTAAATTCAATGAATTATTCCTCTAAATATTGATATTGCCTCTAACTAGCCGGAATAAAAATATCAAATGTGGCACCTTTATTTAACTCACTAGTTGCAGTAATGGTGCCATTATGGTTTTCCACTATCTTTTTTACAATAGCCAGGCCAATGCCTGTACCACCATATACTTCTTTGCTGTGCAGTTTTTGAAACACTTCAAAAATACGTTCGCTGAAACGCGGCTCAAAACCAATACCATTGTCTTTGATGGTAATATGGCAATAATTTTTTTCGGGCGAAAGATTTTCGTTATTCAATTTACTACCCTTTACAATTTTGCCTTCTATAATTATTTTTGATGGCACATCGGGCTTTGAAAACTTCAGCGCATTGCTTATAAGGTTATACATAAGCTGGCGAAACTGAAAAGTAATAATATTGGCAGCGCAGAGCTCAGGAGTTTCAATGGTTGCATGTTTTTCCTGTATGGTATCTCTTAATTCGGTTTTTACTTCTTCAATAATTGCGCCCAAATCGGCTTTTTCAAACTTATGATCGGTGGTATTAATGCGTGAAAAGGCAAGCAAATCGTCAATAAGCTGCTGCATTCTTCCCGCCGCCAGTTGCATACGCTGAAAATTGTACTTACCTTTTTCAGACAGGTTTTTATCCTCATTCTCGAGTATAATGGTTACAAAGGTCTGTATCTTACGAAGTGGCTCCTGTAAATCGTGACTGGATATGTAGGTAAATGCAAGTAATTCTTTGTTGGCAATAACTAATTCGGCTGCGCGCTTCTCTTTTTCTTCGTTCTGAAAAGCCAGTTCTTTATTGGCTATGATCAACTCGGCTGCTCGCTTTTCCTTTTCTTCATTCTGGAATGCCAGTTCTTTATTGGCAATGATTAATTCGGCTGCACGTTTTTCTTTCTCCTGGTTTTGAAAAGCCAGTTCTTTATTGGCAATGATCAATTCCGCTGCACGCTTTTCTTTCTCCGCTGCACGCTTTTCCTTTTCTTCATTCTGGAAAACAAGTTCTTTATTGGCAATGATCAACTCGGCTGCGCGTTTTTCCTTTTCTTCGTTCTGAAAGGCCAGTTCTTTATTGGCTATAATTAATTCTGCAGCACGTTTCTCTTTCTCTTCGTTTTGAAAAACAAGTTCTTTATTAGCAATGATCAACTCGGCTGCGCGTTTTTCCTTTTCTTCTACCTGGAAAGCAAGTTCTATATTGGCAATACCCAGCTCTGCTGCACGTTTCTCTTTTTCCTCATCCTGAAATACAAGTTCTTTATTGGCAATACCCAACTCTGCTGCACGCTTGCCTTTTTCATCGTCCTGGAAAGCAAGTTCTTTGTTAGCAATACCCAGCTCTGCGGCACGCTTGCCTTTTTCGTCATCCTGAAAAGCGAGCTCCTTATTGGCAATACCCAGCTCTGCTGCACGTTTTCCTTTTTCTTCTTTTTGGAAAGCAAGTTCTTTATTGGCAATACCCAACTCGATTAAAAGTTTTTCCTTTTCTTCATTTTGGAAAGCGAGCTCCTGGCGAATAATTATTAACTCATCCCTGTCTGAATTGATTCCTGTTGTCATATTAAGTAATTAAACTGTTTTGTATGGTGAGCACAAAATTCTCTTGTGTTGGTTGTTCGATAACTCCCTCCGCAGTGAGCGCAAGCGATTGCTGTATTATTTTTTTGAATTGCGAAAACTCAGAAGGTTTGCGAATGAAATGCTGCGCCCCACTTTTGTAAAGCTGGTTCACAACTTCCTGTTCAAAGGAAGTGGAGAAGATAATTACAGGAAGCTGTTTGAGTTTTTCATTGAGCTTTATTTCTGTTAAACATTCGAAACCATTTTTGCGGGGCATATTTAAGTCGAGGAAAAGAACATCGGGTAACTCGTTTGTTTCATTAATAAGCAGTTGCATGAGTTGCTCGCCGTCATGTACTGCTGTCAGGTTGGCAGATAGCGCCAGTTCTTCCAATGCTTCTTTAAAAAAAATGCAATCGTCAAGGTCATCATCTGCAAGCAATATGTTTAATTTCTTTAAATTCATGCGTTAAGAATATACTTTACCTTTTTGTTTGACGATGTTGCTTCTGTAACTATAGGAAGTGCATGGCTAATAACCTCTTTTAATTGTGCAAAATCGCCCGGTTTGTGAATATATACATGCGCCCCGATTTTGAATATCGCGCTGATCTTATCAATTGAGTTGGATGTTGAAAACATAACCACTGGGAGGTCTTTCAATTTTTTATTATGTCTTATTTCAGACAAACATTCGAAGCCATTTTTGCGAGGCATATTAATATCAAGAAAAAGCACATCGGGAAGGCTCTTTTTCTCATGCTCAAGTAGTTGCATCAGTTCTTCTCCATCGTGTACTATAGTCAGGTGAGTAGATAATTTCAAATCTTCCAATGCTTCTTTGAAAAAAGTGCAGTCGTCTGTGTCGTCATCTGCAAGTAAAATGTTAAGTTTTTTTAAATTCATTAGGTTGGGGTGTTAATCAATTTGGGGTTTTAGAAATATTTTCTTCGTATACTTTTTTGTGTTTATAATATCGTTTCTACCCGTCCGTTAAGCGGTTTCTTTTCTGTTAATAATATAAGTGCATGATGAATAGCCTGTTTAAGCTTAGTAAGATCAGCGCTCTTACGAATAAATTCCTGCGCTCCCATCTTAGTGAGTGTATTTGTTATTTCTCTCTCAAAATCGAGGTTATGCGGATAGGCTATAGTAAATACAACTACAGAAAGTCCTTTCAGCTTTTCATTTCCTTTTATCTCTGCAAGGCATTCGAAACCTGTTTTACGGGGCATACTAAGGTCGAGAAAAAGAATATCAGGAAGGTTTTCTGAATTATCGGAAAGATACTTCATAAGATCTTCTCCATCCTGAACAGATATAAGATTAGTTGCAATGGGAAGCTCTTTTAAAGCTTTACCAAAAAACAAACAATCATCGCTATCGTCATCTGCAAGCAGAACATTAAGTGGAGCAGTTTCTTGTTTAGAATTCATACAATTATCAGAATACACAAAGCTCCTGATAATCAAACCATAAAGAGTTACACATTTCACGTAATCTCTTACATAATTCACAGGTTTTTAAACTAAGATTATTAGTAATTAGGGCAACCGGGCCGAGAACTCAAAAACAAACAAATTCAACTCCTCATACCCCACTCAATGCTTCTTCTATCCTCTTATCTGGGAATACCCAAACTAAAGCTACGACTACAAACAGGGCTTCTGAAATATAGGTATTGAAAAGTGCAACCGGAATAGCTGCTGCATAAAGAACTATGCTTATATAAGCTTTCATCTCCTGCCGTTTCATTGCAATTTTCATTTTTTCGGTCCATGGGTTATGCTTTTCAATAATTTTTTGAAGTATGGTCCATGCAAAGCCCGGTATTAGAAGTGCAATGGCATATACTATTACAGGCTCAGGGGCAAAATTACTTTCACTTACCCAACCTGTAACAAATGGTATGAGCGATAGAAAAAAAAGCAGGTTGAGATTTGCCACTAATATTGATCCTGTAACCTTCTCTACACAATGCACCAGGTGATGATGGTTACTCCAATAGTTTGCCACAAACCAAAAACTCTGCAGGTAGCAAAATATGGTCGGTAATTGAGTAAGTAAATCTTTAAAAGTGTTACCATGGGGCGCTTTAATATCAAGCACCATAATGGTTATTATTATAGCAAACATGCCATCGCTGAATGCTTCAAAACGCCCTTTCTTCATAAATAAATATTTGATGCAAGATTACAAATTTTAATCTTGTCTTCCAATCATCGCACAACCTTAACGGCCCTTACCCGGGAAGTATGCGCACTGAAATAACCCAGGGCATTATTTGAAATATTGGAAACCGGGTTGGCAGGAGTAACATTGGTTGAGCCCGATGCTTCACCCAATGTAGTAAGGTATTGATAAGTTCCTTTGTCTATACATTGCATTTCAATCTTGGCGCTATCACCCGCATTTAACCTGTGGCGTATAGGGTAAGCAATGTATTTGCCGTTGAAATACGAATCATCCAGAGCATTTATATTAGTAAGAAGGGTATCGTTCACCGTTTCAATAAAACGGTAATAGTTTGTTACACTTGCCGGATCCTGGAAAACCACTTCGGGTGTATAACTAGTGTCGTTACCACCCCTAAACCCACCAATACGCTGAACTACCACCAGCGTATCGAAGTTTACAACCTGTGGCATGGTACTTACCGAAGTATATGTTTGCCCATTAGCAACAACTTTAAGCGTATATGTTCTGCCTTGTACGCCCATGATTTTTTTTGTATTGTATGTACCTGCAGTCGAGGTTTCGTATAAAGTATCTACCGTGCCGGTATTATCGGCAATGGAAACAAAAGCGCCACTGATGGCAGGAAAGGTATTGGGCTGGCTGAAATTTACCGTTTGGCTCAGGGTAACTATATATGGCCCGGGCTGGTCGTTTAAATTACCTGTTATTACAATAGCAGGCGAAGCAGAGTTCAAATCGATATTAATTACCTTTTGGCACGAAGCAATAACTATTGCAACACCTATTAATATTATATATCTGCTGAATTTCTTCATACCCTTAAAACTTAAAATTATATGAAACCGAAGGAATTATACCAAATAGCGAAGTAAGCAAAGCCTGAGTTTCCTGCGGGTTATTAGGGTTTTGCTGGAATGTAATAGTGTAGGCGTTCCACCTGTCGTAAACATTATAAACTGAAAAGGCCCATTCGCCCTGGAAGCGGCCATGTTTTTTACATTTAAGTGTAACACCTATATCCATCCTGTCGTAGTCGGGCATACGGTAACCATTACGGCTGGTATAGTAATACATTACATTGCCACCTACCTCGTACTTGCCACTCGGGAAGGTTACAGGATAGCCTGTATTATATATCCATGTTGCCGAAATGGTTAATCTTTCATTCAGTTTGTAAATAATTACTACATCCACATCGTTGGTAATATCCTGTCTTGCCGGGTACCAGTTACCATTGTTAATTCCGGGTATTTGCAATTGAGTCTTTGAGTACGTATAACCCAACCAGCCTGTAAATTTCCCGAATTTCTTTTTAAAGAAGAGCTCTGCACCATAAGAACGCCCATTACCAAAAAGCAATTGGCTCTCGACACTTTGATTTAGCAATAGTTGTGCACCGTTCTTATAATCA
>JABCZW010000005.1 GCA_013289475.1 Bacteroidota bacterium | reverse complement strand
ACGTGGGTACGCCTCCTGCCAATACTACTTCTACAGACAATACTCTTTCTATGAATGGTATGGCAGCAAGCCCTAATTGGCTTTATATGTATGACGGAAAGACACTTCAAAAAAGGAATAAGACTAATTATGGACTTGTTTCAAGTGTAGGCTTAGCCGGCCCGGTTTGTACACATGGCGGACTAGCGGCAGATGCATGTGATCAGGTATATGCAGGTAATGGCACTACTCTCAGCATTTACAATTCAGCGTTAACAAATATTTCAAATACCGGGCTCCCGGGCACTATATATGCTGTAACACTTGGTCTTAACAGTGCCGATGTTTATGTAAGTGGCGACGGTTTTGTTGAGGATCTTCTAAACCCTAAAGCCATAGCAACTGTATCAGCCACACCAACAAATACTACTTGTGGTTTGAATAATGGTTCTGCCACTGCAAATCTTTCATTAACCTGTTCTATTCCCGGAACTATTAGTTATTCCTGGAGCCCTGGTGGCCAAAATACGCAGACAGCAACTAATCTCGCCACAGGAACATATACATGCACTATGAGCTTTGGTTGTGGCGCGTCTTATCAGGCTGTCGTCAATATTGGTGCATCTGGCCCTCCTGTAATAAGCGTTTCTCCTGCTACTATATGTAACGGAGGCAATGCAACGCTTACGGCAAGTGGTGTAACAAGCTATGCATGGAGTACCGGAGCAACAACTGCAAGTATAAATGTTACTCCGGGTTCAACAACTACATACACTGTAAATGGTTCTTCGGGTGGCTGTGCAGCATCACCGCAAACGGCAGTGGTAACTGTAAACCCTAATCCAAGCGTTTCAATTAATCCTAGCCCTGCAAGTATTTGCCCGGGTGGTAATGTAACGCTGAATGGTGCGGGTGCAAATACCTATGTATGGAGCACAGGTTCTGCTGCCAACAGCATAAACGTAAGCCCCGGTTCAACTACAACATATTCTGTAACCGGCACCGATGGTAATGGTTGCAAGGGTACAAATACAGTTACGGTAACAGTTAATCCTCTGCCAACAATAAGTATAACTCCTCCTTCGCCGGGAATATGCCCGGGTGGAGAAGTGTTGCTTACCGGTAGTGGTGCAGTAACCTATGCATGGAATACAGGACAGACAACAGATACACTTACGGTTGGCCCTGCTTCAACTACTACATATACCTTAACCGGTACCGATGCAAATGGTTGCAGTAATAATACTACGGTTACCGTTAACGTTGGTGCAGTAGTGGTAACTGCTTCGGCAGCACCTCCTGCTGTCTGCAGTGGAAGCTCTACTACTATTACAGCAAGTGGTGCAGCAAATTATTCATGGAGTACGGGTGCAACCACAGCGGTTATAAATGTTAGCCCTACTGTTGCAACTACTTATTCAGTAATTGGTTCTTCAGGGTCATGTAACAGCACTGCCACTGTTACTGTTAATGTAAACCCTACGCCAACCATTACGGCAAGTTCAATATCGGCAACCGTTTGCCCGGGCGATACTACATCGGCCTTTGCAAATATAAGTGGCGGAACTCCTTCATACAGCTATGCATGGAGCAGCGGACAAACTACTGCTACTGCCAGCGGATTGGGTGCCGGAACATATACAGTAACTGTTACCGATGCCAACACATGTGCATCTAACTCGGCTACGGTTACCATTAATGTAAATAATATTGTGGTTACAGCTTCGGCTGCTAACCCAAATTTATGTGGTGGTGGTTCTACTGTACTTACAGCAACAGGTGCTACAAATTATACATGGTCATTATCAACAGGACTTACAACAACTACGTATGATACAACCACAGCTAACCCCGGTACAACAGTTACATATACAGTAATGGGTACAACCACCGGAACCTGTAAAGACAGTGCTACCGTGGTTATAACGGTTAACCCTGCGCCAACCATAACTGCAAATGCAGTTGACACTTCTATTTGTACAGGCGGTGCAGGCACTTCATTGAATGCAAGTGGTGCAAGTACATATGTATGGAGCGATGGCTTCAGTGGTACGCCTGATAATGTAAACCCTGCCAGCAGTACAACCTATACCGTAACCGGAACAGATGTAAACGGATGTATAGGCACCGCAACAGTATCTATAGCCGTTAATCCTACACCAACAGTTAGTATTACAGTATCTCCGCTTAATGATACTGTATGCCCTGGTCAATCGGTAACAATAACGGCAAATAGCTCTGCGGGTAGTTATGCATGGAGCGATGGTTCTACCACATCAGCTGTTACCTTTACTCCTGTAACAAGCCCAACAACATATTCAGTGGTTGCTACCAGCGGTGCATGTTCGAGTAACGCCAGCCAAACAGTATATATTTATTCTCCTGTTGCATTGGGTATGATACCAAGTGATTCTATGTGCAGTGGTGGCTCAGTAACTATTGGCGCCCTTGCCACCGGAGGTAAAGCTGCTTATAATTATGTATGGACACCTGCTTCAATTGGATCAGGCCCCGGCCCGTTTGTGGTGAGCCCTGCTGTTTCATCAACTTATTCATGTACGGTAACCGATGGTTGCGGAACTATGGCAACCAGCAGCACGCAAGTGGTTATAACTCCGGCTGCAACTGCGGCATTCACGGCAACACCTAACCCGGTACCGGGCGGGCAGTTTGTGTCGTTTATAGATAACAGTGTCGGTGCCGCCAGCTGGCATTGGACATTTGGCGATGGAGGTACATCTGCTGTTTCATTCCCTTATCACGAGTACGATACTGCAGGAACATATCTTGTGACATTATATGTAAGAAGTGCTAATGGTTGCCGCGATTCAGTTACCGATACCATACATGTAATTGAATTGATTTATGTACCGAATGTGTTTACACCTAACGGAGACGGACAAAACGATGTTTTCCATGTAACTGCTGAGAGTATAAAGAAATACAGCATAGAAATATTTAACCGCTGGGGCGAAAGGGTATTTACAGCTAGTTCGCCAAATGTAGACTGGGATGGAAGAAGTGAAGGCGGAGTAAAAGAATCGGATGGAATATATTATTACATAATATTAGCAACTGACTTTGCCGGCAAGAACTTTAAATATGATGGTTACGTGCAGCTGATAGGCGGTGGCGGAACACAATAAGCAAATCAAATATTTTAGTAAAAGCCCCGCAGTATTGCGGGGCTTTTTTGTTTCTATTCCCATGGCTTATGTATATTTTATTTTTATGAAACTGTTTGCCATAACCTTCGTATAAGATTCTGGTTATACAGGAGTTATATTGGTTTTATTAATCAGAAAGGGGATATTATTATATGTTTATTACTGCTCGATTATTAATAAAACAGGTTGAATTTTGATTTTTGCGTAATCAGAAAAGAGATTATTGCAAAATAATGTTTATTGTTTAACCTGTACAATGCATGGATATTAGATAAATTTAGGGAATAATATTTAGACTGGAAATAGTTGATGATGAAGAAAATTACGCTGATTTTGTTTTATTGTCTCTCAGGTTTTGCTGCCTTATCGCAAAACACGGGCTTTTTCAACGAATATATTCCCAATCTGCAGCAATATAGCCAGCAGACAATGTATATTGACGGCCCCAATATGATAATTGGCGGCAATATGTTTGCTGTGGTAACACAGTCTTCAACGGTGTTGCAAACAGATACCAACGGCAATTTTAAAAATATGTGGACGCTTACTGCTCCGAGCATTGAAATGTTCAGATGCCGTAAGCAAAGTACAAACAACTGTGTAATAACAGGTACAATGCAAAGTTCATGTGGTGTAAGCGGTTACGGTTTCATAGGGTCTTTTAACTACTCCACAGGTACATGGAACGGTGGCTATGCATATGACTGCGGCGCACAATTAGGTGGTTTTTGTAATGGCTTATCTACCATGGAGGACGGAATTGGACTTGCCAATGGCGACTTAGCCTGTGTGGGTGAGATGGATCAAACTGTTGCATGTTGTCTTGGTGCCTCATCTTACGGGCAGTATAATTGCGGTGTAGGTACGCTCTTTACAGGTGGGAATGGATATTTGGACGGTTTTTTCGGTACTAATAATTACGAAAGAGGAAACGATATTTGCCTTATACGAACCGGAGCTAACGGAGATACTGCCACTGCAAGCGGGGGTGACGGGTTTGTGAAAAAATACAGTTTGGCCTATTCAGGTGGAGCGGGATGTGGTTACACTAATCCAGCCCAGCCAACTCCAATCGGGCATAGTACGGGGACTTTTAATTATGTTTTCAGCCCGAGTTTAGTAGCTGATTCAACAAGGCAGGACATACCTGTTTCTGTGGTAGAGGATGTTAATCATAATATTTTTATTTGCGGTTACACATACAATTACAGCAGTAATAATGATTACGAAGGATTTGTTTTAAAAGTGAATTCTGCAGGCGCTACGCAATGGTGCCATACTTTTTACCTTAACGCCACTGCCACTGCCTATGAATATATTGAGAATATGGCTTTTGTTACCCAGGACGGAAGCAATGATATTATCTGTACCATGGAATCTTTCCAGAGCGATAACACTGAAATAATGCGGATATCAAATGCTACCGGAAATATTGTTTGGTCGAACTCATTTAATTTCAGTACCCAAACCTGGCCCTTTGGTATTCACTTAACTACCAATAAAACAGCAGGCACTGGGTACAACGAATATCTTATAGGCGTTATTGGTGTTAATTTTCCGGGAGCACCGGGTAGTTATGATATGGCTATGATGATAATTGACGATCATGGAAATCTTTTAAGTTCAATTGGCGAAGGAATGTCACCGCAAGATGGTGCAAATTGGAGCCCCGATGTTGACCAGGCCAGCACAGGTTCTTATTTTATGTCGAGCAATACACCTTATACAGGTGGAACTACAAATGGCTCGCTGGTGGCAAAAATAAACAGGCAATATAATACTACAGGCTGCGCAACATATCAATTTGCAGCAACCCCAACTGTAACACCAAGGATAATAGGTGGTGCAAACCAAATGCGTTGCAGAGCACCGGTGATATATGAAACGAGGGGTGGTGCCACTGAGCATGCACTTGCAGTTACTGTAGCTTCAGTTACTCCTTTTTCTCCGGCTATTAATTGTACTTGTGCAAACCTTACTGTATCAGCATCGGCTAATACGCCTTCAATTTGTTCGGGTGGAAACACCAATATTACTGCGAGTGGCGCATCTACGTATACATGGTCTCCTTCAACCGGCTTAAGCGCTACAACAGGAACAACGGTTAACGCTGCTCCGGGTTCTACAATTACATATACGGTTACCGGTTCCGACCCTGGAGGCTGTGCGCCTGCAACGGGTACTGTGGTAGTAACTGTAAGTGCTGCACCGCCTGCACCAACAGTAGGTAGCAATGGCCCAATTTGTGCCGGTGCAACATTAAATCTTACAGCCAGTTCAGCCGGTGCAACCAGTTATAGCTGGTCGGGCCCTAATGGGTTTTCATCAGGATCACAAAATCCAAGTATAGTAGGAGCAACAACTGCTGCATCAGGAACATATACTGTAACTGCAACTTCGGCAGGAGGATGTACCAGTTCGCAGGCAACAATTTCAGTAACAGTAAACGCCGTACCACCTGCACCAACGTTGGGTAGCAATAGCCCGATATGTGCCGGAGCAACATTAAACTTAACTGCAAGTTCAGCAGGAGCAACGAGTTATAGCTGGACAGGCCCTAACGCATTCGCATCCGGTTCGCAGAACCCGAATATAGTAGGAGCAACCACAGCCGCATCTGGTACATATTCATGTACTGCAACGGGCCCGGGTGGTTGTGCAAGTTCGCAGGCAACAATTTCAGTAACCGTAAATGCAGTTCCACCTGCACCAACATTAGGTAGCAATAGCCCAATTTGTGCCGGTGCAACATTGAATCTTACGGCAACATCAGCAGGAGCAACCGGTTATAGCTGGACGGGGCCTAATGCATTTGCATCGGGAGTTCAGAATCCAAGTATAGTAGGAGCAACTGTAGCAGCCTCAGGAACATATTCAGTAACTGCATCAGCAGCAGGTTGCACCAGTTCACAAGCAACTATAGCAGTAACAGTGAACGCAGTGCCACCTGCACCAACGTTGGGTAGCAATAGTCCGATTTGTGCAGGAGCTACATTAAACTTAACTGCAAGTTCAGCCGGAGCAACTAGTTACAGCTGGACCGGCCCTAATGCATTTGCATCTGGTTCGCAGAACCCGAATATAATAGGGGCAACAACAGCAGCATCGGGTACATATTCATGTACTGCAACGGGTCCGGGTGGTTGTGCAAGCTCCCAAGCAACAATTTCAGTAACCGTAAATGCAGTTCCACCTGCACCAACATTAGGTAGCAATAGCCCAATTTGTGCCGGTGCCACATTAAATCTTACAGCCAGTTCGGCCGGAGCAACCGGTTATAGTTGGACAGGCCCTAATGCATTTGCGTCAGGTGTTCAAAATCCTTCAATAGTAGGAGCAACTACTGCAGCATCGGGTACATATTCAGTAACTGCATCGGCAGCAGGTTGCACCAGTTCACAAGCAACCATAGCAGTAACAGTTAATCCTGTACCCGCCGCACCAACATTAGGCAGTAATAGCCCTATATGCGCCGGCTCAACATTAAATCTTACAGCCACCTCAGCAGGAGCAACCGGTTATAGTTGGACAGGCCCGAATGCTTTTGCATCAGGTGTTCAGAATCCAAGTATAGTAGGTGCAACTACAGCAGCATCGGGTACATATTCAGTAACCGCATCGGCAGCAGGTTGCACCAGTTCACAAGCAACCATAGCAGTAACAGTTAACCCTGTACCCGCCGCACCAACATTAGGCAGTAACAGTCCAATATGTGCCGGCTCAACATTGAATTTAACAGCCACATCAGCCGGAGCAACCGGTTATAGCTGGACAGGCCCTAACGCATTTGCATCAGGTGTTCAGAATCCAAGTATAGTAGGTGCAACTACAGCTGCCTCAGGCACATATTCAGTAACCGCATCAGCAGCAGGATGTACAAGTTCACAGGCAACAATAGCAGTAACGGTAAATGCTGCTCCACCTGCACCGACCCTGGGTAGTAATAGCCCTATATGCGCCGGTTCAACATTAAATCTTACAGCGACATCAGCAGGAGCAACCGGTTATAGTTGGACCGGCCCGAATGCATTTGCATCAGGTGTGCAAAATCCTTCAATAGTAGGAGCAACAACTGCAGCATCGGGAACTTATACAGTAACGGCATCAGCGGCGGGATGTACAAGTTCACAGGCAACAATAGTGGTAACTGTAAATGCGATACCAGCGGCACCGACAACCGGTAGTAACAGCCCTATATGCTCAGGCTCAACATTAAATCTTACAGCCACATCGGCTGGAGCAACAAGTTATAGCTGGACAGGCCCTAATGCATTTGCATCGGGAGTACAAAATCCTTCAATAGTAGGAGCAACTACTGCAGCATCAGGTACATATACAGTAACAGCATCAGCAGCGGGTTGCACCAGTTCACAATCAACTATAGCGGTAACGGTTAACCCGACACCAACTGTTTCTGTTTCTATTACCGGAATATCTCCCGCAGTATGCTCAGGAGATACTGTTGGAATGATAGCCGCGGGCGCAACAACTTATGCATGGAGCCCTTCAACCGGATTGAACGCAACTACCGGAACCCACGTAATTGCCACGCCAACTACAACTACTACATATACTGTTACAGGCACCGTTGCGGGCGGATGTACAGCGAATGCCACGCAGGTCATTACTATATATCCTTTACCAACAGTAACGGTAACGCCTTCATCAGCTACAATATGCTCGGGTGCTACAGTAGGAATGACTGCAAGCGGAACAGCCACAATTTATACATGGAGCCCTTCAGCGGGACTTAGCGCAACAACAGGAACAAGTGTTAATGCTACTCCTTCGGTTACAACAACATATTCTGTTGTGGGAAGGAGCGCATCGGGATGTAAGGATACTGTACCTGCAATAATAACTGTAAATGCAACGCCAACAGTTACGGTGGGCCCTGCCGCTCCGGCAATATGCCCTGGTAATAGTGTTACACTTACAGCCGGTGGCGGAACTTCATATACATGGACACCTTCTACTGCGTTGAGTGCAACAACGGGTACTTCAGTAATTGCCACTCCAACAATAACAACAACATATTCTGTAACCGGGCTAACCGGTGCATGTTCTGGTAATACTACAGTTGTGGTAACAGTGGCAGGAACATTAAATGTAACAGTAACACCGCCTTCATCGGCCATATGTGCAGGTGGCACTGGTGTTGCACTCAGCGCAAATGGCGCGGCAACCTATTCATGGAAACCTGCCCCGGGATTAAGCTGCACTAATTGCTCAAACCCGACAGCTAACCCGGGTTCAACAGTTACATATACCGTAGTTGGTGTCAGTGGATCTTGTTCCGATTCTGCTTATGTACCAATAACTGTAAATGCAACTCCGACTGTTTCTATAACTCCATCGGGTGCAACAACATTCTGTTCAGGTGGTACTGTAAACTTAACCGCTTCGGGTGCTGTTACATATACCTGGAGCCCGGCAGCAGGGCTTAGTGCAACCACAGGCGCTACGGTTACTGCTAATCCAACTACTACCAAAACATATACCGTTAGCGGAACCAATGCAAGCGGATGTATAGCAACTCAAACTGTTGTGGTTACTATAAATGCAACACCAACAGTATCAATAACCCCATCAGGGCCTACAACATTCTGCTCGGGCGGAACAGTTAATCTTACAGCAAGCGGTGCAGCAACTTATACCTGGGGCCCATCAACAGGCCTGAGTGCAACAACGGGTACCATAGTTACAGCTAACCCGACTACCACACAAACATATACTGTTACAGGAACAAGTGCTGCAGGCTGTACGGCTACAAAAAATATTGCAATAACTATTAATGCAACTCCTACGGTTAGTATTACCCCATCGGGCCCTACAACATATTGTTCAGGAAGTTCAGTTGGATTAACAGCTTCGGGAGCGGTAACATATACGTGGGGCCCTTCGGCAGGATTAAGCGCTACAACAGGCGCAGCAGTAACTGCAAGCGCAACCAGCAGTACAACTTATACAGTTACCGGAACAGGTGCAGGCGGATGTATTGGTACACAAACTGTTGCTGTTACTGTTAATCCAACACCAACAGTATCTATAGGTATTACAGGAATATCGCCTGCGGTATGCGGCGGAGATACAGTAGGAATGATAGGATCAGGTGCAACAACATATACATGGGCACCGGGAACAGGATTAAATGCTACAACCGGCACGCACGTAATTGCAAGCCCGGGAATAACAACCACGTATACTGTTACAGGTACTATTGCAGGCGGATGTACAGCTACTTCTACTATGGTAATTACTATTTATCCAACACCAACGGTAACGGTTGCACCTCCTTCTTCATCTATTTGCTCGGGTAACTCAGTTGGTTTAACTGCAAGTGGCGGAAACACATACACATGGAGCCCTTCAACAGGCCTGAGTGCAACAACAGGAGCATCAATAACGGCTGCGCCCGGAAGTACAGTTACATATTCTGTAATGGGTAAGAGTATAAATGGTTGTAAGGATAGTGCTACTGCAGTTGTTAATGTAACACCTACGCCAACGGTAAATGTGGCGCCGGGTTCACCAACTATTTGTCCGGGTGGAAATGTAAACCTTACGGCCACCGGAGCGACGTCATATGCATGGACACCATCTACAGCATTGAGTGCGACTACAGGATCAACAGTAAATGCTAACCCTGTTTCAACTACAACTTATTCGGTAACCGGAACAACAGGTGCATGTAATGGAAACGCTACTGTAGTAGTAACGGTTGCATCGTCATTAAATGTAACGGTAACGCCTCCTGCGCCTTCTGTATGTAAAGGTGACAGTATAACATTAAGTGCAAACGGAGCAGCAACATATTCCTGGAAACCTGCTACCGGGCTGAGCTGCACGACATGTTCCAATCCTGCTGCAGGCCCGGGTGCGACAACAACATATACAGTATTAGGTGCGAGCGGCAGTTGTGCCGATTCGGCAACGGTTACTATTACAGTTAACCCGACACCAACTATATCGGTTACTCCTCCAACGCCAACAGTTTGTGCTGGCGGTAATGTTACACTTACTGCAAGTGGTACAGCAAATTATACATGGTCACCATCTACGGGTTTAAGTGCTACAACAGGTTCAGTAGTTAACGCAACGCTTGCAACTACACAAACATATACGGTGGTAGGTATTAATGCAAGCGGATGTACAGATACGACAAACATAACCGTAGCTGTTGGCCCTGGCCCATCGGTAAGTATTGCCATAACCGGAATATCACCGGCCGTTTGCGGAGGAGATACAATTGGAATGATTGCTTCAGGAGCTTCAACGTATACCTGGTCTCCTGCAACAGGACTGAACGCCACAACAGGTGTGCATGTAGTTGCAAGCCCTGGAATAACTACTACATATACCGTTACAGGTACCGATGCGGGCGGATGTACCGGAACGGCAACACAAATAATAACAATATATCCAACACCGACGGTAACAATTACTCCGTCTGCAACAACTATGTGTTCTGCCGACAGTGTTACACTCAGTGCGGGTGGTGCAAGTGTATATACATGGAGCCCGTCAACAGGATTAAGTGCAACAACCGGAGCAAATATTACTGCAAAACCGGGCTCAACTATTACATATACTGTTACCGGTAGATCGGCCAGCGGATGCACAGCGACCGATAGTATTGTTATTACAGTTACACCAACTCCAACCGTTATTGTTACTCCGCCTACAGCCGGTATTTGCAATGGCGATTCCGTTAAATTAAATGCGAGCGGAGCCACCAATTATACATGGTCTCCTTCAACAGGCTTGAATGTAACAACAGGCACAACAGTTACAGCCGTACCTGTATCTAATACTACATATACGGTTACCGGAATAAATGGCGGTTGTAATTCAACGGCTTCTGCTGCAATTACTGTGGGAAGTCTTACAGTAGGTGTCAGTGCTGCTCCACCGGCAATATGTTCAGGTGGTTCAACTATAATTACCGGAACAGGTGCAGTGAATTACACATGGTCTCCTTCAACAGGTTTAAGTGCAACAACAGGTGCAAGTGTAACAGCTAACCCGGCTGTTACTACTACATATACTATGACTGGAACTTCGGGAGCAAGCTGTTCCGATAGTATTACGATAGCTATAATAGTTACTCCTTTACCAACAGTTACAGTTTCTGCTTCAAGCAATTCTATATGCAGTGGCTCTTCAACTATATTAAATGCAGGTGGAGCAACCAATTATACATGGGTGCCTGCAACAAGCTTAAATCCCTCTACCGGTGCGAGTATAACAGCGACACCTTTGGTAGGTACTACATATACTGTATATGGCAGCACAGCCGGTGGATGCGCTGACAGCGCTATGGTGAGCATTGCGGTAAACATTACCCCTACAGTTACCATTACGTCATCGGGCAGCGATAGTATTTGTACCGGTCAAAGTATAACACTTACGGCGACAGGTGGTGCGGGAAGTTATTTGTGGAGTAACGGAGCTTCAACCAGCAGTATAACCATCTCTCCTTCAGGCACCGGAACATATAGTGTAACGGAAAGCAATGGTTCTTGTGCTGATAGTGCAACACAATCTGTATTTGTATATCCTCCGTTTGTAGTAAGCATGAAAGCTGATTCGGTGTGTGTAGGAGGCCAGGCGGTAATAAGTGTTAATGCTACAGGTGGTAAACCCGGTTATAATTATGTATGGGGTAGTGGACTAGGAACAGGCCCCGGCCCTAAAATGGTTACTACTTCATCGGTTAACCCTTATTATGCTTGCACGGTAACTGATGGTTGCGGCGATGTAACTAGCGATTCTGCTATGGTGTTTACTTATCCTACACCTAAGGTTTCGTTCATGCCTTCACCCGATACTGTTCAGGCGGGCCAGTTTGTAGGCTTTATAAATACAAGTACAGGCACAACTAATTATTTCTGGACATTTGGAGACGGGGGCACAGATACTGCCAGGATACCATATTATGAATACAATACTCCCGGGGCTTATGTGGTAACACTTACAGCATCTAACGGTGGTTGCCGCGATTCAGCATCAGACACAGTGTTTGTAACCCAGAATATTTTTATACCAAACGTATTTACGCCTAATAATGACGGAAATAATGATGTATTCCATGTAACTATCGGCGGCATGAAAACATATAATATTGAAATATTTAACCGCTGGGGCGAAAAACTATTTATTGCAGACTCTCCTCAAATTGATTGGGATGGAAGAAGTATGACGGGTGTTGCCGAATCAGATGGAACGTATTATTACATTATAAAAGCTACCGATTTCACTGGTAAAACCTATAATTTCCAGGGCGCTATTCAGCTTATAAGGAATTGATAAAGCAGACTTATTCTTTTAGAAAAAGCTTCTTAATAAGTGATTATTATTATGCTGTTTTCTATGTAGAATAAATGCATTTATCTTTTAAACAGCCGTTGAAAAAAATAACAGAAAAAGCTTTGTATGTTTAATGAAAATACTTACCTTTGATACAGCTACAACTTATAGATTGAGAAAAACGATACTCTCTGGCGGGTTCTTTGTTAAACTTATTTAAATGAATAAATAAAGTATAAAACAAAATATCTATTGAATGAATGCCACACCTGGTGCGTTTATTCATAAAAGCTGAGAGCCGTAATTCGAATTCGTTAGAGTAATTAAAACTACTATGAAAGAGAACGGCAAAATGAAAACCAGGTTAATAATTTTTATTTCCTTATTACTATTTGCAGGCAAGTCTGTAATGGCGCAGTATTACCTCGATCAGTATTATCTGCCCGGCGCAGGTTCGCAATTCAGTGTTAATTGTAACCGTGCCAATTCAAATGTGGTTAATGGAGGGCACATTTATGGTATTGGCGATGTATGGGCCGGTGGTTCTGCTCCGGTTGATTATGTGATTTTTAAAACCGATACTAACGGAAAACTTAACTGGGCACACCAGGTAAACTTTGTTAATCCCGGTAACGGTAATGAGCCATACAGCATTTGGCCTGATACATACGGAAGTGTTCCAACCGATATGGTTATCGGGGGCCTTGACCAGAATGCAAACCCTGTAACATTTGGCCAATGGGGTAATTTTACCAAAATAGATAGTACAGGAAATCCTGTTCTTTCATTAGATTTTACTTCGGAAACTGCTTTTGGCGATGGGGCATGGTCGGTTGGTAATGTGGCTAAATCTACACCCGGTGGGAATTATTATTATATGGGTACTCTTTCAGAAGCGGGTGGAAGCCCTGCTACTTTTGACGGAGGATACCAGGTGGGCGGAGGTACGGGAGGATACACGCCTTCAGGTGATATTTTTATTGCCAAAATAAATACAGGCGCACCAAATGATACTGTATTTACAAAGACTATCGGATTAGCATATAACTTTTTCAATATTGTAAGTGCTGATTCAACACGTAATGATGCACCGGAAGATTTTTGGTACGATAAAGCTACAAATGGTTTATATATTACCGGCCTTACAGTAGATCAATATAGCCCGGGCGGTGGTGTATGGCGTGTGCAGATGTTCATTATGAAAACCGACACCCTTGGAAACCCGCAATGGGCAAAGACTTTTTACATGGGCACAGGAAACCCCAGTACAACTACCGCATGGGAAGCCGGACATAGTATTACCCAGTTAAATGATGGTTCTGGAGATTTTATGGTTGCAGGTTTGGCACAGGATAATGGTGGAGTATTAATAGTGAGGATAGGCACTACAGGTTTTGTAAGCTATGCTAAAGAATATACTATTGCAGGAAGCAGTGGGTTTGCCGCACGTACTATTACTACACTTTCTAATGGAAATGTGCTGGTGGGTGCTTGGACACAGGACCCAGCCGGGTATGGCTCAACCGATCTAATATCAATGGAAGTTAACCCAATCAGCGGTGCTGTTGTTAATGATATGCAAATAGGTACTTCGGGCCTTGACGGAACTGATAACAGTGCATGGTATGGCCCGGGTGTGGCAGAGTTAAGTTCTGATTCATATTTATTACTTGGGAACGCTTCTTTAGGTGCAGGTGGTAATTATGGGTTAATGGTGGCTAAATTCAGTTCAGGAGCTTCGAACGGAGGATTATGCAGCGTAAAACCTACCATAACTGTAACCGATGTAACACCGGGATTTGGTGTTAACCATCTTCAGGAAAGAACCTGGGTACCCGGAAACAATTATACAACTGCTCCCAATAATCTTGTAACACGTGTGGGTTCGGCCGGTGGAGGATATTCTCTTAAAACGGTTGTTCAGGTCTTGACTCCAACCATGTCAAACATATCGCCTTCAGTTACTGCGTCCGGTTACGGAAGTGCACCAACTGTATCAGTAGGTGCAAGTGGTTCAACAACTTTTTGTGCCGGAGGAAACGTAACATTAAATGCTTCTGGTACTGCAACTACATTTACCTGGTCTCCCGCAACAGGCTTGAGTGCTACCACCGGTGCATCTGTTGTGGCAAGCCCTCCATCTACAACAACATATACAGTAACCGGTACTGCGGCAGGTGCCTGTTTACCTGCAACTGCCAGTATTGTTGTAACAATTACTCCGCCTCCAACTATTATAATTACACCATCAGGTGCAACAACATTTTGTAATGGTGGTACTGTTAACCTCACAGCCAGTGGCGCGGGAGGAGGAGGCACATATACCTGGAGCCCTTCGACCGGATTAAGTGCCACTACCGGTGCTACTGTTACTGCAAACCCCGCATCTTCACAAACATATACGGTTACAGGCACAACTGCAGGTGGTTGTTCTAATACACAAACAGTTGCTATTACAATTACACCGCCACCGGTAGTAACCGCGTCTGCAACTCCGCCAGCTATATGCCCCGGTGGTAGCAGCACATTAAATGCCGGCGGAGCAAGCACATATACATGGGCGCCGAATACAGGCCTCAGTGCCACAATAGGTACAAGTGTAACCGCTAACCCCGGAACTTCACAAACATATACGGTAACCGGTACTTCGGCTGCAGGCTGTACAGCAACACAAACGGTAAGTGTTACCATAAAGCCAATTCCGACAGTGACCGTAAGCCCTGCAAATCCTACCATTTGCCCGGGTGGTAATGTAACTCTCACAGCCAGTGGTGCCACAACATATTCATGGAATACAGGTGCAACTACTTCAAGCATAAATGTGAGCCCGGGAAGTACAACAACGTACACGGTAACGGGAACTTCAGGAGGATGCCCGGGTGCTCCGACTACGGTGGTTGTTAAAGTATCCGGCGCATTGGCTGTAACTATTAGCCCGCTCAATCCTGCTATATGTAAAGGCGATAGTGTACAACTATTGGCAGGCGGTGCGGCAACCTACACATGGAAACCCGCAGGCGGACTCAGTTGCGTTAGTTGCTCCAATCCCTGGGCTAACCCATCGGTAGCAACAACATATACTGTTGTAGGAAGCAGTGGAGCATGTTCTGATTCTGCCACAGTAGTTATTAAAGTAAATGCCTTGCCTGTAATAACAGCAAATCCTCCGGCGCCAACAATCTGCCCAGGCGGAAATGTAATATTAACAGGAGGTGGGGGAGTAAGCTACACATGGTCGCCTGCTGGCAGCCTAAGTTCTTCAACCGGAACAAATGTAACAGCAACGCCCGGCTCAACTACAACATACACAGTAATAGGAACCAACGGCAACGGTTGTAAAGATTCAGCAATGGCGACAGTTACCGTTTCTCCGCCACCTGTTATTACTATTAACATTACCGGAATTTCTCCCGCCGTATGCGCAAGCGATACAGTAGGTATGATAGCGAACGGGGCAGGAGCAGGCGGAACATATACCTGGTCTCCTGCGGCAGGTTTAAATACTTCCACGGGTGCCTATGTAATATCCCAACCGGCTGTAACAACAACCTATACGGTTACAGGCACAACAGCAGGCGGTTGTATTGGAACTGCAACACAGGTAATAACTATCTATCCGACACCTACAGTAACAGTGGTTCCGGTAACACCTAATATTTGCACAGGAAACTCGACAGTAATTAATGCCAGTGGTGGCGTAAGTTATACATGGTCACCTGCAACGGGCTTAAGCGCTACAACGGGTGCATCGGTAACTGCTACACCAACGGTTACCACAACCTATACGGTAACAGGGAAAAATGCGAGCGGATGTCCTGATAGTGCCAAAGCAGTTATCACAGTTACCGCAAACCCTGTGGTTAGTGTGGCTCCTGCTTCACCTGCAATATGCGCGGGTGGTAATGTAACCCTTATTGCCAGCGGAGGTACAACATATACATGGTCACCGGGAACTGGACTAAGCGCCACCACGGGTGCATCGGTAAATGCAACGCCAACCGTTACAACAACTTATACCGTAACCGGAACAGCCGGCGGCTGCAGCGATACACAATCAGTGGTAATAACTGTTTCAAGTTCACTAAATGTTACAGTAACACCATCGGCCCCAATATTATGTACAGGTGGAAGTGTGAGCCTGAGCGCTAATGGCGCTGCAAGCTTTACATGGACTCCGGCAACAGGCCTGAGCTGTGCTACATGTCCTAATCCAATAGCAACACCTACAGTTACTACAACATATAAAGTAGTGGGTTCAAGCGGCTCATGTGCCGATTCAGCTAATGTTACCATAACTGTCGACTCAATGCCAACTATTAATGTAAATGCAGGGCAGCCCTCTATTTGTGCAGGTAATTCTACTACACTTACTGCTACGGGTGCGACAAGTTATACCTGGAATCCGGGTACAGGCTTGAGTGCCACCACAGGTGCAACGGTTACGGCAACTCCGGGTACTACATTAACTTATACAGTATATGGAAGCAATGCAGGCGGTTGCTCTGACAGTGCCATGATAACCATTACCGTAAATACTACACCAACTGTAACTATAAGTTCATCGGGAAGCGACAGTATTTGCCAGGGGCAAAGTATAACGCTTACTGCAAATGGTGTTGCGGGTAGTTACCTGTGGAGCAATGGTGCAACTACAAGCAGTATAACGGTTAGTCCATCGGGCACTACAGTATATAGTGTGGTGGACAGCAACGGAGTATGTGCCGGCGCTGCGAGCCAATCTGTATTTGTTTATCCGCCATTTGTAATGACCATGCGCGGAGATTCAATATGTATTGGAAATAATGCCGCTGTAACTGTAAATGCAAGTGGTGGTAAACCCGGCTATGTTTATAGTTGGAATGGAACCATTGGAACAACCAGTATTTCAGTAACTCCTGCCGGCAGCACGTATTATGAATGTACTGTAACCGATGGTTGTGGTGATGTAAATAAAGATTCAGCTATGGTATATACATTCCCTACACCTAAAGCATCATTTGTTCCTACCCCCGATACTATACAGGCAGGGCAATATGTTTCATTTGTCAATAAGAGTACAGGTACAACCAATTACTATTGGACATTTGGCAATGAAGGTACTTCTACAGATCCTAATCCTTATTACCAGTATGTTTCACCTGGCAGTTATATAGTTACGCTTACTGCTTCTAACGGTGGCTGCAAAGACTCTGTATCGGATACAGTATATGTATTGCAAACCATATTCATACCCAACGTGTTTACCCCGAATAATGACGGTGTAAATGATGTATTTCACGTAACTATGGGGGGTATGAAAACATATTATATAGAGATATTTAACCGTTGGGGAGAGAGGTTATTTATGGCTAATTCGGCAAATATTGATTGGGATGGAAGAAGTTCGGCAGGTATTGATGAGTCGGACGGAATATACTATTACATTATAAAGGCAACAGATTATACTGCGAAAGAGTATAATTTCCAGGGATATTTACAATTAATCAGAAATTAGATTATAAGTTGATGATCAACCGAAAACCCTATAGGAATATAGGGTTTTCGTGCTTTTATTTCGATTTTTCGGTTTAGCTGTACAATCAAATATGCATAACTTTATATAACCTAAATGCATTTATGTCGTATAAATGTATAAATTAGGCACTAAATTTCGTCGACAGAATGAAAAAAAAGTACCCTGCACTCTTTTTTTATAGGAAGTCATTTAACCTTACATTGGTTATTTATTCTCTCCTTATTGTAGTAGTTACGTTCTTTGCACCACATGTGAACGGCCAGACCAAAGCTACTTTTGCCCCTGCGTATAAATCTGCGCAAGGTTCTTCAAACCAGCAAATTACTACACCTGCAAATGAGGTAAAGCAGAATGAAAACACTGTAAAAGGTACGGTTTCATCGGAGCCTGATTGGACAAAAAATAATAAGCAAGGTCAGGGCGGAACCCAAGGTCAGGGTGATGGCGTACCTCATTTATCAAAAAAGTGGGGGGCTAATCCTTTTGATCAAAAGGTATTTATTGAAAACCAGGGACAATTTGATGGAAATATAAAGGGTAGTAAAAAAATATTATACCAGGCATTACTTAGCGGCGTAAAAACATATTTCACTCAAAGTGGTATTGTGTACACCTTTGATGAGGTTATGATGCCTGAAAAGGGAAAAGGTAAGGAAGACGAGGATGATAAGGCAAAAGATATTAAGCATACTCTGCATTGTTTAAATGTAACCTGGGCCGGATGCAATCCTAATGCAACAATTACTGCAGAAAACCCAAACATAGGGCAGTATGGCTATACAATAAAAAACAATATCTCTATAAAAGCCAATACTTATGGTAAGCTTGTTTACCATGATATTTACCCCGGAATTGACATAGAGTATACTATACCTAAAGATAAAATAGCTATAGAATATACGGTAATTGCTCATCCAGGTGCTGATATTTCAAAGCTTAAAATAGTATATGATGGCCTGAAGGATTTGAGTATTGGCGATAGTTCCATTTTACATGTAAACACAGAAAAAATGGGCACTTTCAGAGAAACTGCGCCTATAGGTTTTTACCAGGATAATAATGGCAAAGTTGAAGTGAATGCCACAATAAATGGCAATGAAGAATCTTTTACATTTCCTAAGTCTTATGATAATACCAAGACATTAGTAATTGATCCTACATTCAGCGTTGACCCTTTATTAACCGCAGGCGGATATGATGCTGCTTATGATTGTGATTTTGATAATAAAGGTAATGTATATGTATATGGCGGATATAATCCTTTTCAGCTTTCAAAGTTCAACAGTTCGGGAACGTGGCAGTGGACATACACAACAAACTCAGCAACTTTTGACCCTTTTTATTATGGCGACTTTGCAACAGATAAGGCTACAGGCACATGTTATATTACCGAGGGTAACTATTATGTAGGTATTGGTGCCAAAGCGTTGAAAGTAAGTAACAATACGTTGATGGCTACTTTCCCCGGCAGTAATAGCATGCGTGAAATGTGGAGAGCCTGTTATAACAGGTGTACCGGCCAGGTGGTTATTGGCGGTGGCGGAACAAATGCTCCCAGTGGCCAGGCTGCCATGTTAGACACTAATATGTCGGCTATTGTACCTGTTAACCCATTAGGTACACCGCAAGCATATTGGGACGTTGACCGTTTAGTGGTTGACCCTGCGGGAAGCCCTGCTTATATGGCTATATCTGCATCATCTGATTTAGTATACAATTATGGCTGGACTCCAAGCCAGTTAAATATTTTAATGAGTGTACCTGTCCCTGCGCTTAACCCTGCAAGTTATATCAATCAGCCTTCGCAAAATTCAGGTGGTGGTTACGATAATCTTTTTGAGGTAAATAGCATACTCTATATGGGGCCCGGTGTTTATGGAGGATCTGCTACAACAAATGGTATGAATGGCATGGCTGCTACCAGCAGCTGGCTCTATATGTATGACGGTTACAGGCTTACAAGGCATGCTAAAGCTTCGGGAGCATATAACTCCTCTGTACTTGTTTCCGGTTATAATTCAAACTATTTTGGCGCAGGCGAAACTGATGTTTACTGGGGTGGCCTTGATGCCGATGCATGTGATAACTTATATGTAGGCTCTGGTACAAATATCCTTGTCTATAATACTTCTCTTGCTTATACCGGGACCTCATTTGGTATGCCGAATAATATTTATGATATCGTACTTGGTGCCAATGATGCCGTTATATTTAGTTGTGGTAACGGGTTTGTGGAGGCTATTAATAATACAAATATTACAGTAAATGCAAGTACAGTTGTTAGTCCTACTACGTGTGGTTTAAGTAATGGTTCGGCAACTGCAAACCTGACGATTTGTGGTAGTGCCCCTGGAGGTGTATCCTATTCATGGAGCCCCGGTGGACAAGCTACCCAGACTGCAACAGGTTTGGCAGCAGGTACATATACTGTTACAATGTCATTTGGTTGTGGTGAGAGCTTTACTGCTACTGCTGTAATAGGCGCTTCTTCTCCACCTGTTGCGCCATCTCTTGGCAGTAACAGTCCTATATGTGCAGGACAAACATTAAATCTTACTTCAAGTTCAGCAGGTGCAACCAGTTATAATTGGACAGGCCCTAATGCTTTTTCATCGGGGGCACAGAATCCTAGTATAGCAGGTGCTACAACAGCGGCTTCGGGTACATATACGTGTACAGCATCAGCAGCAGGTTGTACCAGCGGCCCATCAACTATTTCAGTAACTGTTAATGCTTCACCGGCTACACCAACATTAGGGAGTAATAGCCCCATATGTGCCGGTTCTACATTAAACCTTACAGCAAGTTCGGCAGGTGCTACCAGTTATAGCTGGACAGGCCCGAATGCATTTGCATCAGGCTCTCAAAACCCAAGCATAGTTGGAGCAACCACAGCAGCCTCAGGAACATATTCTTGTACAGCAACAGGCCCCGGTGGATGTACCAGTACCATAGCAACAATAGCAGTAACTGTTAACGCCATACCTGCAGCGCCAACATTAGGCAGCAACAGCCCGATATGCGCAGGAGCAACATTAAACTTAACTGCTACATCAGCTGGAGCAACGGGTTATACCTGGACAGGCCCGAATGCATTTGCATCAGGTGTTCAAAATCCAAGCATAATTGGCGCCACAACAGCAGCCTCTGGTACCTATTCGGTAACAGCAACCAAAGCCGGTTGTACCAGTCCGCAAGCTACCATAACAGTAGTTGTAAACCCTGTGCCACCTGCCCCTACAGTGGGTAGTAACAGCCCAATATGCGCCGGTGCAACATTAAATCTTACAGCCACATCAGCAGGCGCAACAGGTTATAGCTGGACAGGCCCTAATGCGTTTGCATCGGGTGTACAAAATCCAAGTATAGTTGGTGCTACAACAGCAGCTTCAGGAACATATACAGTAACAGCATCAGCGGCAGGTTGTACCAGTTCGCAAGCTACAATAGCGGTTGTAGTTAACGCTACACCGCCTGCGCCAACATTGGGTAGTAATAGTCCAATATGTGCAGGTTCAACATTAAATCTTACAGCCACATCAGCGGGTGCAACCAGTTATAGCTGGACAGGCCCTAACGCATTTGTATCGGGTTCACAAAACCCAAGTATTGCCGGAGCAACAACAGCAGCTACGGGTACTTATACTTGTACTGCAACGGGTCCGGGTGGATGTACCAGTGCCATAGCAACAATAGCGATAACTGTTAACGCAATACCTGCTGCTCCTACAACGGGCAGCAATAGTCCTATATGTGCTGGTGCAACATTAAATTTAACTGCTACATCAGCCGGTGCAACAGGTTACAGTTGGACAGGCCCTAATGCCTTCGCATCGGGTGTACAAAATCCAAGTATAGTGGGTGCAACAACAGCAGCTTCAGGAACATATACAGTAACAGCAAACAAAGCAGGTTGTACCAGTCCGCAGGCTACTATAACAGTAGTGGTAAACCCTGTGCCACCTGCACCAACATTAGGCAGCAACAGCCCAATATGCGCAGGTTCAACATTGAATTTAACTGCCACATCAGCAGGAGCAACCGGTTATAGCTGGACAGGCCCGAATGCTTTTGTATCGGCTGCGCAAAACCCATCTATACCGGGAGCAACTACAGCAGCATCGGGTACATATACTTGTACTGCAACCGGCCCGGGCGGATGTAGTAGTGCTATAGCGACAATAGTAGTAACTGTGAACCCTATACCAGCAGCACCAACAACAGGTAGCAACAGCCCAATATGCGCTGGCTCAACATTAAACTTAACAGCCACATCAGCGGGCGCTACCAGTTATAGCTGGACAGGCCCGAATGCCTTTGTCTCGGCTGTGCAAAATCCTTCTATAGCAGGTGCAACAACGGCTGCATCGGGTACATATACTGTAACTGCAAAAGCGGCAGGTTGTACCAGCCCTGTAGGAACGATAACGGTAGTTGTCAACCCAATACCAACATTAACGGTAAGCCCTGCATCACCTACAATATGTCCGGGTGGTAATGTAAACCTAACCGGCTCGGGTGCGAGTACTTATACATGGAGTCCTGCAACTAATTTAAGTGCAACTACAGGAGCAGTGGTTAACGCAAGCCCTGGTTCTACTACTACATATACAGTTACCGGTACATCAGCAGGTTGCCCAAGTGCTCCTGTAAGTGTTGTGGTAAACGTAGCCGCTTCATTAGCTGTAACTATTAATCCCATAACGCCAAGTATTTGTACCGGTGGCGCAGGTGTAACACTTAATGGAAACGGAGCTGCAACTTATACATGGAAAGCATCAGCAGGCTTGAGTTGTACTAATTGTGCAAGCACTATAGCTAACCCGTTAACCACAACAACCTATACCGTATATGGTGCCAGCGGAGGCTGTTCTGACTCTGCAAAAGTTACCGTAACAGTAAACCCAACTCCTACAGTAAATATAAATATTACGGGTATTTCGGCTGCTATATGCCCGGGCGATAGCCTTGGATTAATAGGTAGCGGAGCTTCAACGTATGCATGGACACCTGCCACAGGTGTAGCATGTACCAGTTGCGCTACTACAAATGTGAGCCCTGCTGTAACAACTACCTATACACTTACCGGAACAAATGCAGGCGGTTGTTCTTCAACTGCAACGCAAGTAGTAACCGTATATCCGAAACCGGTAATATCGGTAAGTTTAACCAAGCCAACTATTTGCGCGGGCGATACTGTCTACCTGAATGCAAGCGGAGGCGCATCTTATACATGGGCTCCGGGCACTGGTTTAAATACTACAGTGGGTGCATCAGTAATTGCTAATCCTTCAACAACTGCAACCTATACGGTAAGTGCAAAAGGAGTAGGAGGCTGCCCGGCAAAGGACAGCGTTATAATAACCGTTTTGCCTAAACCGGTTGTTACAGTTACACCGCCAACACCGGCAGTATGTAAGGGCGATTCAATTGCGCTTACGGCTAACGGAGCAGCAAATTATGTATGGTCACCTTCAACAGGACTTACTGTTACTACAGGAAATATAACAACGGCATTCCCCGGATCTACTTCAACCTACACAGTAATTGGAACAAGTGCAGGCGGATGTAATGACACTATAACTACAATAGTAAAAGTAAATCCATTACCGGTTATAAGTGTTAATCCTCCAACACCAGCTATATGTAAGAGTGATTCTGTTACACTTACTGCCTTTGGCGCCACAACATATGTGTGGTCACCTTCAATAGGATTGAATACAACAGTGGGTACATCGGTAAATGCATCTCCCGGAAGCACATCAACATATACCGTAACGGGTACTGATGGCAACGGATGTACTTCATCTGGTTCAGTAGCTATTAGTGTAGGTACATTAACAGTAACTGCAAATGCAAGCAGTTCAACAATATGTTCGGGTACCTCTTCAACATTAACAGCAAGCGGAGCCGTAACATATACATGGAAACCCGGTACAGGATTAAGTGCGACTACAGGTACTTCGGTAACTGCGAATCCTGTAACCAGTATTACTTATACAGTAATCGGTTCATCAGGTGGCGGTTGTTCGGATAGTAATACAGTTGCCATTACAGTAAATGCTACACCTACACTGTCAGTTATGGCAGGCTCACCTACAATATGTTTTGGTGCAAGCGGAACAACAATTACGGCAAGTGGCGCTACCACATATAGTTGGAGCCCTGGTACCGGGTTAAGCTCTACTACCGATTCAATTGTAAATGCCAATGCAGGCAGTACGCAAACATATACTGTTACAGGAACTTCATCGTTGGGCTGCCCTTCGAGTTCAACGGTTACTATAGCTGTCGATCAGCCTAAAGTTACCGCATCTGCATCTTCTCCTTCCATATGCTTTGGCAGCACCGGAACAAGTATTAATGCATCGGGCGCCAGCAATTATATATGGACACCTGCTGTAGGATTAAGTGCAACAACAGGCTCTTCCGTAACTGCAAACCCTGATTCATCATTATCATACAAAGTAGTTGGTGTTGATGCACTGGGTTGTGCCGATTCTGCCAATGTTGCCATAACTGTAAACTCTTTACCTGTTATAACGGTTTCTGCTAACGATACCAGTTTATGTACCGGTAACTCGGCTATTATTACAGCAGGCGGTGCAAATAATTATACATGGTTGCCTGTAACGGGTCTTGTGCCTTCAACAGGTGCCGTGGTAACTGCAACACCTTCAGGTACGGTAACATATACTGTAACCGGTACAAGTGCTGCCGGCTGTTCAAGCTCTGCTCCAATTACAATAACAGTAAATTCAAGCCCTGTAATAAGTATTTTGCTTTCGGGTGGAAGTGTTTTATGCCCTGGCCAGTCGGTTACTATGACAGCCAGTGGTGCTGCGGTATATACTTGGTCACCTTCTACCGGATTAAGTACTACAACAGGTGCATCGGTTTCAGCTACTCCGCCTACAAGCCCAATGACATATAAGGTGGTTGGTGTAAACGGAGCATGTTCTGACAGTGCAACCCAAACATTAACCTTGTATCCTGCATTAACAGCAACTTCAAGCACTGATACAATTTGCGCCAGCAGAAATACTACTGTAAGTGTTACAGCTTCAGGTGGTAATCCGGGTTATACATATGCATGGACACCTCCTGTTGGTACAGGCTCGGGCCCTTATGTAGTAAATCCGGGTACTACAACAACCTATTCCTGCATAGTAACTGATGGTTGCGGAAGCACAGCAACAGGCTCAGCGTTGGTATACACCAAGCCTTCACCTAAGTCAATATTCTTCCCAACGCCGGATACAATTGCGGGCGGACAATATGTTTCGTTTGTTGATAGCAGTACAAATGCTACATCGTGGTACTGGACATTTGGTGATGGTGGCAACTCAACTACAGTATATCCATTATACCAGTATTTGGCTACCGGAAAATACCTGGTAACATTGGTAACATCAAATGGATTTGGTTGCTGGGATACTGCATCGGATACAGTATATGTAACAGAAGGCATATTTATTCCCAACGTATTTACTCCTAATAATGATGGACAAAATGATGTGTTCCATGTTAAAGCGGGTGGTATGAAGGAATATCATATAGAAATATTTAACCGTTGGGGCGAGAAGGTGTTCCAGGCTGATTCTCCTGAAATTGATTGGGACGGAAGAAGTATGACGGGTGTTCAGGAATCGGATGGTGATTACTACTACATTATAAGGGCTTCTGATTATAAAGGCAAGCCATTCAACCAAAACGGTTACGTACAATTGATAAGAAACTAAAACACAACCTCAATAAGATCAAATAATAATCCCGCAGTAATGCGGGATTTTTATTTTGGTTGAAATGTTTTTGAAACATAATTTCTATTCACCGCGTTATATTTAATATACGCGTAATATGTATTTAAAAATCAGATGCTTTCTTTATTATGCGAATAATAAATTGTTGCCCGGTTTGTATTTAGTTATAGTTGTGTTTAAGTATATTTGATTGAAATGAACTGGTATAATATTTAATAACCCTGTGAAGAGATATTTATACACTATAATATGTATTATTTTGCTTGGCAACAATCTGTTTGCCCAGGCAACATTTTCTGCAGGTGTTTATACCCAGGATTTTGGAACTGCTAATATTCCTTCGTGGACAGATAATTCGACATACACCGGATGGTATATATATCCCACAAGTGTTTTTGTAAATAATACGGTAAATATAACGGCTGCTGCGCCAACAAATACGGGCGGTATTTATACCTATATGTGCAATGGCAATAATGATATAAAACTTGGAACGCGTCCTTCTGATTCAAAGGTAACAAGCGGTACATTTTGTCCTCCACCATGCAATTACCCACCACCACCCGCCGATTGTTTCTTCTTTGGTTTGGAGTTGCAGAATAATACGGGTACAACTATAAACAGTATTACAGTTAGTTTCGACTGGTTCCAGCTTTCTGAATCTGAGGACGGCGGCGTAATCAATACCAATTTTTTTGAATACCAGGTGGGAGCAGTGGAAAACAATGTTGCCGCTGCTGCCGGGTGGACCCACGTGGCTGCACTCGATTTTACAGGCCCTGATGTATATGGTTCGGGTTGCTGTGCGCAAATACAGGGCGACCCCTGTAACATGACCGGAAATAATTCAACTTGTATTGATTTAAGCGGCACACCCATACTGCCCGGCCAGGAGATAATGCTGCGCTGGACAGACCCCAATAATGACCACAACGATCCGCACATGGCCATAGATAATGTATCGGTTACCGTTAATACTGTGTCCATATTAAGTTCTTCTCCAACTATTTGTTCAGGTAATTCAACTACGCTTACAGCAAGTGGCGGTGCAACAAGTTATACATGGGCACCCGGTACCGGATTAAGCGCAACTACAGGCTCTTCGGTTACTGCAAGCCCTGCTGCCAGTACCACCTATACTATAACCGGTGCATTCCCCGGTGGTTGCAATGCCACGCAAACAGTTGTTGTTACTGTTAATGCTACTCCTACGGTAAGTGCTTCGGCTGCATCGCCCACAATTTGTTCGAGCAACTCAACATCTTTAAATGCAAGTGGAGCAACCACATATACCTGGTCTCCTAATACTAATCTAAGTGCTACCACAGGCTCAAGTGTAACAGCTAATCCATCTTCAACTATTACTTATACAGTTACGGGTGATGCAGGTGGGTGTACCAGCGCACCGCAAACAGTAGTTGTAACGGTTAATCCAACGCCATCCATTACTGCATCGTCTACGTCTCCGGCAATATGTTCGGGTAATTCTGATGGATTAAATGCAATAGGTGCAACATCATACACCTGGTCACCTAATACTAATTTAAGTGCTACAACCGGTGCCGGTGTAACAGCAACTCCTTCTTCTACTATTACATATACAGTAACCGGAACGACGGCAGGCTGTACCAGCGCACCACAAACTCTTGTAATTACTGTAAACACAACACCTACAGTGTCTGCATCAGCATCTTCGCCAACTATATGTTCAGGCAATTCCACTACGTTGAATGCCAGCGGTGCAACTACCTATGCTTGGTCGCCCGGAACTGCATTAAGCGCAACTACAGGTGCAAGCATAACCGCCAGCCCTACTGCCAATATTACCTATACAATAACCGGAACTACAGCAGGATGTACAAGTCCGCCCTTTACTGTTTCTGTAACAGTAAATACAACTCCCACTGTAACTGCATCAGCAGTACCGCCAACTATTTGTTCGGGTACTTCCACAACCTTGAGTTCAAGTGGGGCAGCAACATATACCTGGTCACCCAATACCAACCTGAGTGCTACAACCGGGGTAAGTGTAACTGCCAGCCCTAATTCAACAACAACTTATACAGTAACCGGAACAACACTCGGGTGCCCGAGTGCACCGCAAACTGTTGTTGTAAACGTAAATCCAACACCAACTATATCGGCCTCAGCAGCATCGCCAACCATTTGTTCCGGTAATTCAACTTCTTTAAATGCAAGCGGAGCCACAACCTATAACTGGTCACCAAATACCAACCTTAGCGCTACTACCGGTGCGAGTGTAACGGCGAGTCCGGGCAGCACTATAACCTATACAGTAACCGGAACAACAACAGGCTGCACAAGTGCTGCACAAACGGTTATTGTAACAGTTAATGCAACGCCCACTGTAATAGCTTCAGCAGCACCGCCTGCAATATGTTCCGGCAATTCCACCACATTAACAGCCAGTGGTGCAGCATCATATACCTGGTCGCCGAATACAAACTTGAGCGCTACTACAGGCTCTCCGGTAACGGCAAATCCTGGGAGTACTATAACGTATACTGTAACAGGAACAACACTAGCTTGCCCGAGTGCACCACAAACTGTGGTGGTAACTGTAAATACTACACCCACTGTTTCAATTGCGCTTACCGGAATATCGCCTACAATATGCGCGGGTGATACTATTGGAATGATAGCCAGTGGCGCTACTACATACACCTGGAGCCCTTCAACAGGCTTGAATATTACTACCGGTGCATATGTTATTGCAAAGCCAGGTACAACACAAACATATACTGTAACAGGAACCGCTGCGGGAGGCTGCACGGGAAATGCCTCACAGCAGATAACGGTTAACCCTGTTCCTTCAGTTACCGTTACCCCTTCGTCGGCAACCATATGTTCAGGCAATTCAACTTCATTGACTGCCAGCGGGGGAATATCGTATACATGGGCACCCGGCGGAGGGCTTAGTGCTACAACAGGCGCTACTGTAAATGCAAACCCCGGCGTAACTCAAACTTATTCTGTTGTAGGTAAAAACGGATCAGGGTGTAAGGATACTGTTCCTGTAGTAGTAACAGTAAACCCAACACCAACAATCAGTGCATCGGCTTCTTCGCCTACTATTTGTTCAGGTAACTCAACATCATTAAATGCAAGCGGAGCAACTACATATAATTGGTCGCCAAATGCAAATCTTAGTGCCACTACGGGTGCAAGTGTAACAGCAAGCCCGCCTGTAACCACTACTTATACTGTAACAGGAAGTACGGGAGCTTGTACCAGTGCACCGCAAATGGTAGTGGTTACTGTAAACCCTACACCAACAGTTACAACATCGGCTCCGCCAACAATATGTTCGGGTAATTCAACAACAATTACCGCCAGTGGCGGAACGACTTATTCGTGGAGTACGGGTGCAACCACATCGAGTATACTTGTAAACCCGGGTGTAACAACTACCTATACCGTAACCGGAACTACAACAGGTTGCCCAAGTGCGCCCAAGACCATTGTGGTAACAGTAAATCCAACACCAACTGTAACAGCGTCGGCTTTGCCTCCAACTATTTGTTCGGGTAGTTCAAGCACATTAACTGCCAATGGTGCAACAACATATTTATGGAACACAGGTGCAACTACGTCAGCTATAACTGTGAATCCCGGTGGCACAACTACTTATACAGTAACAGGTACATCTGCAGGTTGCCCGAGCACACCGCAAACGGTTATAGTAACGGTAAACCCTACGCCAACTATCAGTATATCGCCTTTGGCACCTACAATATGTCCCGGTGGCAATGTTAACCTTACTGTCATAGGTGCAACTACGTATACATGGTCTCCGGCAACCGATTTGAGTGCAACAACCGGAGCCACAGTTAATGCTACGCCAACCATTACTGCTACTTATACAGTAACAGGTACTTCGGCCGCAGGTTGCCCAAGTGCACCGCAAACGGTTGTTGTTAAAGTAGCTTCTACATTAAATGTATCAGTAACGCCCGGTACGCCAAGCATATGTTCGGGCGATAGTATAATACTAAATGCATCGGGTGCAGCAACTTATACCTGGAAACCCGGCACGGGGTTAAGCTGTACCAATTGCCCTAACCCAACAGCTTTGCCCGGTACTACTGTAACATATACTGTTAACGGAGCCAGCGGTGCTTGTACCGATTCTGCCAATGTAACACTTGTGGTTAACCCAACACCGACGGTGTCCATATCAATTACAGGTATATCTTCATCTATATGCCCAACTGATACAATGGGAATGGTTGCCAGTGGAGCCACAAGTTACACATGGAGCCCTTCGGCAGGGCTGAATGTAACAACTGGTGTTCATGTAATTGCGTCACCTGCTGTTACAACAACATATACCGTTACGGGAAATTCTGCCGGCGGATGTAGTTCTATTGCAACAATGGTGATTACAGTTTATCCTCAACCTGTAATAAGTATAAGCCTGGCTAAATCAACCATTTGCCAGGGCGATACGGTGCAACTCAACGCAAGTGGGGGAGCGACGTATACATGGGCACCAGGCACGGGATTGAATACAACTATAGGGGCAATAGTAATTGCCAATCCTTCAATTACTGCAACATATACAGTAAATGCTAAAGGAGTAGGCGGCTGCCCTGCAAAGGATAGTGTCGTTATAACCGTATTACCTAAACCAAATGTTACGGTAACGCCGCCAATACCTGCGGTCTGCAAAGGCGACTCGGTTGTGCTTACTGCCAATGGTGCAGCAAGCTACACATGGTCTCCTTCAACAGGCTTAACTAATACTGCCGGAAGTGCCACTACCGCATTCCCGGGCGCAACGTCTACTTACACTGTAATAGGCAAAAGCGCAGGCGGATGTAACGATACTATAACAACAACCGTAACTGTAAACCCATTGCCGGTTATAACTGTTACGCCTCCCACACCTGCCATATGCAGTGGTGATTCAATTATGCTTGCTGCCGGTGGCGGCGCTACTTACGTTTGGTCGCCATCAACAGGTTTAAGCAGTACAACCGGCGCAAACGTAACAGCAAAACCAGCCGGAACATCTACCTATAGTGTTACCGGAACTGATATAAATGGTTGTATTTCGAATACATCTGTTTCAATAAGTGTGGGTACGTTAACAGTAACAGTAAATGCGAGTAGTACAACAATTTGTTCAGGTAATTCATCAACACTTACTGCAAGCGGAGCTGTGACCTATGTGTGGAAACCTGCTACCGGATTAAGCGCAACTACAGGCACCTCAGTAACAGCAACTCCAACAACCAGTGTTACATATACTGTTGTGGGTTCATCGGGTGGAGGTTGTGCTGATAGTAATACAGTAAACATTACTGTAAATCCAACACCAACAGTATCCATTTCACCAATAAGCCCTTTATTATGTGCAGGCGATTCTATTGCGCTATCAGCTGGTGGTGCAACTACTTATTCATGGACACCCACGACAGGTTTATCATGCACTTCTTGCCCGAACCCGAATGCTTCGCCAGGCAGTACTACGACATATACCGTAAGTGGCTTAACCGGTGGTTGCAGTTCAATATCAATGGTAACTGTAACAGTGGGCAATATAAATGTAACCGGCACTCCTGTTAAGCCTGCACTTTGTACCGGCGATTCTACTGTTATTAATGCATCGGGCGGTGCAAGCTACACATGGTTCCCTTCTACGGGCCTCAGTGCAACTACCGGTTCTTCGGTAACTGCGATTCCTGCAACAACAACAACCTATACACTGGTGGGCGCTTCAGTTGCAGGCTGTACCGATACCATAAAAGTTATTGTAACCGTTAACTCTTTACCGGTGGTAAGTGTCAGTGCAACTGATACCAATTTATGTACAGGCAATTCAGCTACTATAACAGCCAGCGGAGCAAGCACCTATACGTGGCTTCCTGCAACCGGCCTTACCCCATCAACAGGTGCAGTAGTGGTTGCTAATCCGCCATCTACTCAAACTTATACCGTAACCGGAACCAGTGCCACTGGCTGTTCAAGTACAGCGCAGGTAACAATACATGTTAATTCAAGCCCTTCGGTAAGTATTAATTTATCGGGTGGCGATACGCTTTGCCCCGGCCAAACGGTTATTATGACTGGCAATGGTGCTACGACTTATGCATGGTCTCCTGCAACTGGCCTGAGCTCAACCAATGGGGCATCAGTTACTGTTAGCCCTACAACCAGTCCTGTTGTATATACCGTAGTGGGTTCAAACGGAACATGTTCTGACAGTGCAAAACAAACCATCTATCTCTATCAACCACTTGTGGTTATTGCTACCCCCGATACAATATGTGCAGGAAGGATTGCTTCAGTTAGTGTAAGTGCAAGTGGCGGTAAACAGGGATATGCTTATAGTTGGATACCTTCATTGGGCAGTGGTCCCGGACCTTACGTGGTGAACCCTGCAAGCTCGACTACTTATAGTTGCCAGGTAACCGATGGTTGCGGAAGTATTGCTACGGGCAGCATACCTGTAATTGTATTCCCTTCTCCTAAAGCTATATTTTACCCAACTCCTGATAGTGTATTGGGTGGGCAGTATGTAGCGTTTGTTGATAGCAGTAAAAATGCCACATCGTGGTACTGGACATTTGGTGATGGCGGCAATTCAACTAATGCGTTTCCTTTTTATCAATACCTCGAACAGGGTAATTACCTGGTAACACTGGTTGTATCGAATGCTTTGGGATGCTCAGATACTTCCCGTGATACCGTTTATGTTACCGAGGGCCTGTTTGTACCCAATGTATTTACACCCAATGGTGATGGTATGAACGACGGGTTCCATGTAAGCGCAGCAGGATTAAAGACATTCAGCATAGAGATATTTAACCGTTGGGGAGAAAGAGTGTTTATTTCTAATTCTCCTGATATTGATTGGGACGGAAGAAGCACTACAGGTGTTCAGGAATCGGATGGTGATTACTATTATATTATCAGAGCAACCGATTATAAAGGTAAGCCATTCAACCAGAATGGTTATGTGCAGTTGATCAGGAACTAAGTGACTGGCATTGAAGATAATGTAAGCCCTGCAATATAGAATGGCCAGGGGGTATGCTTTTCCCTCCGTATAATTAATAATTTAGTAAAGTTGGAAAACGATTTCTTTGTTTTTTTCTAAGTAAAATTGTAGCCCCTGCTCTGAATTTGTTGCATAGTAAAGGGTAACATTAATTCTACTTTTATGAAAAAAACAGTTACACTCCTTCTGGCGTTTTTTATTTACCTGGTTGCCGGCGCACAGGTCTTTGGCCCCAATCATCATATTGTAGTATATTCTACCCACCCGGTAGATACTACTTTTGCAAGGCCGAACAACAAGGCAAAGGCACTTATACGTGCTGCAGGCGATACCCTGATTGCTTACATTAACAGGGCAAAATACAGTATTGATATAGCTTTATATGACTATGTTGAAGATAGCACTTGGTATGAAGGCGGTTACGTTCCTCCAATACACACTGCAATTAATAATGCGCATACCCGTGGCGTAAAAATAAGGTGGCTAAGTAACCCTACCGACTCATCGAAAGGATTTGTAAATGCCATTACACCAAACTATGGATTGGCATTGATAAATAAAGCTATACCAACTTTTGCCAGAACCGATGTTAGTGGTATTATGCATGATAAATTTATGGTTATTGATGGGCGTTCTACAAAAGTAAGCGACCCTATTGTATGGACAGGGTGTATGAACTGGGAGCCCGGCCAGATTGATAAAGACATTAACAACGTAATTATTTTCCAGGACTCTGCATTGGCACATGGTTACCTTGCAGAGTTTAACCAGATGTGGGGTGATACAGTTGAGGGTGGTTCGGCCAATTCATCTAAAGCAGTATTTGGAGCTAAGAAACATAATAAGTCAAAACATGGCTTTCTTATAGATGGGCATTTGGTTGAGTTGTGGTTTAGCCCGCAGGCAGATGATTCAACAAGTAATCATATAGTTTCAGTTGAAAAACTGGCAAAAACAGAGATTGATTTTGAAATGTTCACTTTTACTTACGCAACCGATGATGCCCAATTATCTACCGATGCAAAAAGTGGAAGCATTAAAGTATATGGCATAATGGACCAGGCAAGCACAAGCTATTCGCCCTATACTACATTAAGCGGCACTATGGGTTCTAATCTTTTAGTTTATAAAGGCCTGCCCGGGTATTACTCTAATGGTATATGCCACAGTAAATACATGCTTGTTGACCCTTGTGATATGGCAGCCGATCCTATTGTTTTAACGGGTTCACATAACTGGAGCTCTTCTGCTGAAACTGTAAACGATGAAAACACTGTAATTGTTCACGACTCATCTGTTGCCAACCAGTATTACCAGGCATTTCATGCCGATTTTTTAGCAGTGTCTACTGCGGCCGGTTCGGCTATTAATCTTACACAGGTTTGTAAATCGGCCCCCTTGGGAATAAACGAAGCAGTAAGTAAAGAACAGGTGACCTTATTCCCTAATCCTGCAAGTAATAGTTTGAAAGTTATACTTAATACACCCGGTACCGAAGAAAAGTATGGCATTTATAGTGCAATGGGACAAATGCTTTTATCGGGCATGCTCGATGCGCAGTATGTTAATACAATTGATCTTAATACTTTACCTTCCGGTATATATTTAATTCGTGTTACTACTAATAATAACAGGGAGTTTACCGGTAAATTTATAAAACAGTAATTTGGGAGGAGATTAGCTCTTCAGGGGCGTACCACTTTTGCCACTATTAGCAATGGATGTTTTAAGTTGCTCTAGTTTGTTTTTTTCTTCTGCCGACAACTCAGGCTTTTCCCATTCTATTAATTGTATGCCTCTTTCTACGTAAACCCGGTTTTTATCTGTTTCTAATGGCATAGTAGAAAGCTTGTCTATGAATTCGTGAGTTTTCATGCTGCAGGTTTTAGGGTTTCTTCCTACTAAGATTGGAAAATCAATCCAAAGCAATATTAACAGAGTGTTAAATTAAAATGCTGTATGGTTAATTGTTTTGAAAACCAATGCATTGTATCATTACTATTGATGCAATTGTTTAAAACAAAAGCGGGCCTAAACCCGCTTTTGTCAAAAGTACACTATCTATAAAAATAGTTTTATTGAACTACAACCTTAGCAGTACCTGAAGAAGAATTGTTTGTTATCCTGGCAATATAAATACCTGAATTAAGGTTCAATCCATTTAAAACAATATTACTGCCACCGGGTGCAAGTTCAACTTGTTTGCTGAGCACTATACGGCCGGTAATATCGCAAATGTTTAAACTGTATTGGCCTTCTTTTGCAACATTGTAGGCTAAAGTAATATTATTAGATGTTGCAGCACCCATAACCTTAAGTCCCAATACTGGTCCGTTAACGGAAAGAACACTGTTTACATTGGTATATGTCATGTTAAAATCATCAATCGCAGATGTTGTGCGGCTGCCCGAGCCCGATGTTTTGGCAAGGCTCGAAATGCGTATCCAAACCGGTTGGCTTTGGTTGCTTGCACCTGCATCTAAAAGAAAAGCAACGGTAGTATCGGTAAACTTGGCATTACCGGTAGACATATAACCTGTAACAGGGGCTTGAACAATGAAAGATGTGGGAGAAGCACCAATTCCATAATCTACTGTCCATGCAGTAGTACGGGTACTTCTTATATCTAAGCCCTGCAGTTTAAAACCCAAAGCAATGTTAGATATGTTTGTTGTATTGGCTAATTCAAATACAAACGAAATGCCAGGATCATAACCGGCGGCAGAAGACTGGCGAACACCAAATGCCCTGTTTGTTAAAGCAGCTTGTGCTGTACAGGTAGCGGTAGCGTTTGCAATACCGTTATCGGCGGAAGCGCTGTTTTTAAAGCCATGGCCGAAAACATCCGAAGGACAATCTGTAGTATCGAAATAAGCGCCAAAATTGGGCGAGCCTGACCAGGTAAAGGCAGTTCCAAGGCTTGCGCTTGTTGCACTATAGTAACAAGCCCATCCTTTAGGTAGGGCAGTTCCAATGGTGTCGAAATTTTGTGTGTAAGTGGTACCTGACAATACATAAGGTGTAGGTGCCTGTGCATTAGCTGCTAGCGTAAATGCAGTAAAGGAAAGTAATAAGTAAATTTTTTTCATAGGGAATTATTTTTGCTGCAAATATCCCTTCAATGCCCTGAAAATAAGGAACCCCAGTGTTAAGGTTACGTTAATTGGGTGTGTACTTATGCGGCTATTTCTGAATTATCAGCTTGCCGCTTGCAATAAAATCTCCTTTTTCTGAAATAATTCTGTACAAATAAATGCCTGTAGGCTGACTGCCTAAATCAATCTTGCGCAAAGCCTCTTTAGGGGTTTGGGGCAAAGAGGCTGAATAAACTTCTTCCCCTAATACAGTATACACCTCCACTTTAAACTTTTCACTATTCACTTTTAACTCAATGGAGAATACTCCATTGTTGTTCGGATTCGGGAAAGCCCTTGCCTCAATTCTATTTGCTTGTATACTTTCAATGCTCATTGGCTTCTCATTTTTATAGATATTGTAATTGGTATCTATAAAATAGGCAACAGTATCAAATGTATAAAGCGAAGTAATGGAGTTTGGGTCGCCACTTATTTCCTTGGTCCAACTGGTACCGCCATCAGTAGTTTTATATAGTATACCGGCTTTCCCACCTATGTACCCATTTGTACCATTGCTAAAGCTTACACAGTTTAAAGTCATAGTAGTTGGACTTGTTAGTTGAATCCAGGTATTCCCTGCATCTATAGTCTTATAAATATTGCCATTATTCTCGGTCAGGTAGCCAATACTTGGGGTAGGGAAACAGAATCCTTTAATAATGTGCGAAGAATCTAAAAAACTATTTCTCCATGTTTTTCCTGAATCTGATGTTTTGACTAAAGCACTTTTGGCTGAGTCAGTTACATAAGTGCAAAGCATAAAACCGGTACTATCAGACGTGAAATGTAATTGAACAGGGCTTCTATATTTCATTGTTACATATCTTTTAATAGAATCATTTGCTATAGTGATACGGTATAGAACGATACTATCAATAGGTAAGTAACTAATTAAGGTTGACATGTATATATAATTATCTGAAAAACAAGAAGGCATTGTACTACCGTAACCACCGGCAGGTTGATTTATTTCAATACGTTTAGGAGTGGGGTGGAAATTTGTGTTTGAGTGTACAAGCAAAGTCCCTATATAATCGGAATTGGTATAAACAAAACAGATGGTTGAATCGTTTTTTGAAGCTATAGAATAAATATTGCCAGGACCTATACCTCCATTACTATAAACATATTTACAAGAATCCAAATCATTCTTTGATTCCATAAGTGTTTCATCACCACTATGACCAAAGTAAACGGAATGCGCAATGGCTCCATATAAAATAACTCCATTACCTGCCACATAAGGTAAGTAGGGGGAACTTGTATAAATATTAGTATCACCACCCGAATTGAGATTAGGATAGTTTTTTAACCTATACCACTGCGCATTAGCGGCAATAGATAAAGGAAGTAAAACTAATAGGCTTAAACAGACTTTGTTTACTTGCTTCATAGTGGTAAATGTAAGCAAAATTTGGGCCAAAGTGAATACTACAGGTTCTGTATCTCCAGCTTCTTCTTGCAGCGCTCAATAGATTCCTTGGCTGTATCTAACTGCTTATTTACTAAAGTAGTTTGGGCGTATTTCTTATAAGCTTCAATAGCTTGCTGGAACTTGCCCTGTGTTTCGTACATAATACCAAACTCATTGTGCAATGTGCCTTTGTTTACACCGGGTACGGTGAGTCCTTTATTCAACAGGTTTGTAAGGTCATCCCAACGCTGGAGTATAGACAATACAATGGCATAGTTATAATAAGTAGCATGGTATTCGGGTGCATTTTCTAATGCCAGTTTGTATTGCTTTTCAGCATTTACATAATCCTTGTACTGTGATTCATATATCCACCCGAGGTGGTTGTACGCTTTACCAAATCCAGGGGCTTCCTGTATAATAGATTGTAACATGTTAAACCCTTCGGCAATAGCCTTCTCGTTCAAGAGGCGGTCAGCTTCCTGGAACATGCTTTCCAGTCGTATCCTTACTGTTTCTTCCATGACAGATGAATTTTAGAGTGACGAATTTAGTAAAAAAATAATACTACCAGTTATTACTCAATTCAGCCCCAAACCCCTAAAGGGGCTTTAACTGTTTAGTTTTAGTGTTATTGTTTCCAAGCCCCTTTAGGGGTTTCGGGCAAACAAGGAGTACGGTCAATATCCTGTTTGCAATTTCCCCTTATTCAATAGGTAATACTATGTACAAATTACTACATTTGCCACTATCATTTTTTGGAGGATAAACAATTAACGAAAGAATCCCAGCGCGTGAAACCAACAGATATTAAAAACCCGGAATACTTCCATAAGGTAGTAGATTGCCAGTACGCTTGTCCTGCGCATACCCCGGTACCCGAATACATCAGGCTTATAGCCGAACAAAAGTACGACGAGGCCTATATGATAAACTGGGATTCGAATGTGTTTCCGGGAGTATTGGGCCGTACTTGCGACCGCCCTTGTGAGCCTGCATGCCGCCGTGGCCGTGTTGAGAAAGAACCGGTGGCTATTTGCCGCCTGAAGCGTGTAGCTGCCGATAACAAAGGCGATGTAACCAAGTTTATGCCCAAAGGCCCTTTTAAACCAAACGGTAAAAAGGTTGCCTTAATAGGTGCAGGCCCTGCTTCATTGGCTGTTGCACGAGATCTTGCACCATTGGGTTACGAAATTCATTTATACGACGAACAGAAACTTGGCGGCGGTTTTATGCGCAGCCAGATTCCTTCTTTCCGCTTGCCGGAAAGTGTATTGAACGAAGAAGTAGATTATATCCTCGACCTTGGCATACACCAGCACTTTAATACTTATGTTAAGAGCTTAAAAGAAATATTAGATAAACATTACGATGCTGTATTTGTCGGTACAGGCGCACCCCGTGGCCGTGATCTGCCTGACTTAAAAGGCCGTAAGGAAGGTGCTGCAAATATCCATATTGGTATCGACTGGCTTTCCAGCGTGGCATTTGAGCATACCAGCAAAATTGGTAAAAAGGTAATTGTTTTGGGTGGTGGTAACACCGCTATGGACTGCTGCCGTACTTCGCGCCGCCTGGGTGGTGAACAGGTAAAGGTAATAGTGCGCAGCCCTTTTGCTGAAATGAAAGCTTCGCCTTGGGAAAAGGAAGACGCACAACATGAAGATATTCCAATTATCGATAACCATGTACCTGTATCTTTTGTAGTGGAGAATGGCAAGTTAACCGGTATGACCTTTCAGAAAGTTAAGGCAGTAAAAGATGATAAAGGAAAGCGTACGTTAGTGCCTACCGGAGAACCCGATGTGTTTATTGAAGCCGATGATGTATTGATTGCAGTGGGGCAGGAAAATAGCTTCCCATGGATTGAGCGCGATTTGCTTGAATTCGACAAATGGAACATGCCGGTAGTTAACGACAGGAGTTTTGTATCGAGCAATAAAAAAGTATTCTTTGGTGGTGATGCTGCATTCGGCCCTAAGAACGTAATTACAGCAGTTGCGCATGGGCACCAGGCTGCCATATCAATGCACTTAAGTTGCATAGGTAAAGATATTATGAACGACCGCCCTGACCCAATGGTGAACCTGCACAGTATGAAAATGGGTATTCACGAATGGGGTTACGATAGCGCTGTTGTAGATGACTTACGTTATGTTGTTCCGCAAGCCGATAAAAAGGTAACGCTTACCAACCGTAAGAAAGAAGTAGAACTTGGTTTTGATATAGCTACCGGATTTAAAGAAGCTGAACGCTGTCTTAACTGCGATATACAAACAGTATTCTCGGAAAGCAAGTGCATTGAGTGTGATGCCTGCGTAGATGTTTGCCCTACATCGTGTATTACATTTACAAGCAATGGCGAAGAAACCGATTTGCGCGAACGCTTAAAAGCGCCTGCAACAAATAAAACACAAGATATATATGTGTCAGATATATTGCCTACCGGGCGTATAATGGCAAAGGACGAAGATGTATGCCTGCACTGCGGCCTTTGCGCAGAGCGCTGCCCTACATCGGCCTGGGATATGCAACAATTCTTTTATAACGTAACAAAAGCCGGAAAGATATGGCAGGAAGAACTGGTAATAGTAAAGTAAACGACTTTGTAGTACGTTTTGCGAACGTAAACGGCACAGGCTCTGCCAGCGCCAATTTTTTGTTCACCAAATCCATTTTCCGCATGGGGATACCCGTTACCCCCAAGAACATTTTCCCATCGAACATACAGGGCTTGCCTACATGGTACGAAGTGCGTGTGAGCGAAAAAGGATATCTGGGTCGCAGGGAAGGAATTGATTTAGTGGTGGCAGTTAATCCGCAAAGTATGAAGGGCGATGTTGCAAGTGTAATGCCGGGCGGTTACTTTTTATACGACAGCAGTAAAATGCTCCATGCCGAATATATCCGTAGCGATATAAATTACATTGGCATTCCATTAATGGAAATGTGCAACAAGGAATTTACTGATCCGCGCCAGCGCCAGTTATTTAAGAACATTGTTTATGTAGGTGCGCTTGCTGCATTGTTAGATATTGAACTGGGCGTATTCGAACAGCTTTTTAAAGAACAGTTTGCAGGCAAAGAAAAACTGGTGGCACCAAATATGAAAGCCCTGAACATGGGTGTTGATTATGTAAAAGCCAATTTTAAATGCCCGCTCGATATTCGTTTAGAAAGACGAGACTTACTTAAGGATGCAATTTTGGTTGATGGCAATTCAGCTTGTGGTTTAGGTGCAGTATATGCAGGTGCAACAGTTGTGGCATGGTACCCAATTACACCATCTACATCAGTTGCCGAAGCTTTTGATAATTATGCATCTGAATTTAGAATAGATAAAGAAACAGGCAAAAAGAACTATGCTATTGTACAGGCCGAAGATGAGCTTGCTGCTATGGGTATGGTTATTGGCGCAGGCTGGAACGGTGCACGTTCATTTACTGCTACCAGCGGCCCTGGTGTTTCCTTAATGAATGAATTTTTAGGCCTGGCTTATTTTGCAGAGATACCTGCTGTGTTGATTGATGTACAGCGTACAGGCCCTTCGACAGGTATGCCGACACGCACACAGCAATCTGATATTATGGAAGCAGCTTATGCTTCGCATGGCGATACCAAGCATGTGTTATTGTTCCCAAGCACTCCTAAGGAATGTTTTGATATGACTGCCGATGCTTTTGACCTTGCAGAAGAGCTTCAGACACCGATAATGCTTATGACCGACCTTGACCTTGGCATGAACGATCACGTTTCTCCTCCTTTTGAATGGGATGACAAGCGTGTGTATAAAAGAGGTAAAGTATTGAACGCTGAAGAACTTGACAAGATTGAAAGATTTGGCCGTTACTTGGATAAGGATGGTGATGGTATACCTTACCGTACATTGCCGGGTACACATCCAACTAAGGGTGCATTTGTTACACGTGGCACATCGCGCGATGAATATGCAGTATATACCGAAGACGGAGATGCGTACGCCCGCAATATGGACAGGCTGATTAAGAAATGGCATACCGCAAAAGATATGGTTCCTGCACCGCAGATATACCAGAAGAAGAATGAATCATCGTCGGGTATTATTTTCTTTGGCACATCAACGTATGCTGCTGAAGAAGCAATGGATATATTGAAAGAAAAGAAAGTATCGGTTGATGCACTTCGCCTGAAATCTTTCCCTTTCAACAAAACGGTTGAAGCATTTATCAATTCGCACGACAGGATATTTGTAGTAGAGCAAAACCGTGATGCACAATTACGCAGCCTAATGATGATTGAATTAGGGACAGATGCCAACAAACTTATCCCTGTTCTTAATTACAACGGAATGCCTATAACAGCAGATAATATTATTAAACAAGTGTTAGGAGTTTTATCACCTGCACCCCAACTTAAAAAGGTAAGTTAATATGTCATACATACGCCCAAAATTCCGCCACCCAGGTCTGCCTAAAAATGAATTAGGTTATACTATCGATCATTACGAGGGTAGCTTGTCTACCTTGTGTGCAGGCTGTGGCCATGATTCTATAAGCGCCGGTATTGTACAAGCTTGTTATGAGCTGAACATTGAACCGCATAAGGTTGCCAAGCTTTCGGGTATTGGTTGTTCATCAAAAACACCGGCTTACTTTTTGGTTAACTCGCATGGCTTTAATTCCGTACACGGACGTATGCCATCGGTTGCTACGGGCGCTAATTTGGCAAACAGAGATTTGATGTACTTCGGTGTTTCGGGTGATGGCGACAGCGCTTCCATAGGAATGGGACAGTTTGTGCACGTTATCCGCCGTAACCTGAAAATGGTTTATATAGTTATGAATAACGGTTGCTACGGTTTAACAAAAGGACAAGATTCTGCAACTGCTGATGAGGGGTCTAAGAACAAGGCCGGTTCGGTAAATCATTTTGGCGCTATTGATCTTTCGAGTTTAGCGATTGAACTGGGCGCAACATTTGTGGCTCAGAGTTTCTCGGGCGATAAAACACAATTAGTTCCGCTTATTAAAGCTGCTATGAAGCATAATGGCTTTGCATTCATTAATGTTATTTCGCCTTGCGTTACTTTTAATAATAATGTGGGCTCAACCAAATCATACGACTACGTTCGCGAGCACGTGGAAGCCACCTCAACGGTAGACTTTGTACCTGAAATGAAAACCATTACCACAAGCTACGAGGAAGGTACAGTGAAAGGTGTTAAAATGCATGATGGCTCGGTAATACAATTACATAAACTTGCACCGGAATGGGATCCGCAGGACAGGCTCTCGGCTATTAACGCAGTGCAACATGCCAAAGCAAAAGGTGAGATACTTACAGGCTTACTCTATATCAACGAAGAGTCAAAAAATTTGCATGACCTGATGGGCAGCACCAATATTCCACTGAACACACTTCCTGAATCTGTATTATGTCCCGGTTCTGAAAAACTGAAGGACGTTAATGCAGGCTTGAGATAGCATGCCAAAGGGTATTATTCTCCCCAATAATGATAGATGCACATTTCTGTATTATCATGGCTAACTATTATAAAGCCATTTATCTCGGTGCTTTTGGTGTCATCACCTGGTTGCATAAGTTCCCACGCTGTTTTGAAGCGATATAAAGTTAGGTCTGATTTTATCCAAATAGGCTCTTTGAAGAATGTCTTTATAATACTATCAGAGAGGTTTTTTGGTGAAGAAAAAACATAGCCATCGTTGATACTTAATTTGATAATACTATCGGTTGAGTATTTTATACTGTCTACAAGCTTCCATCCATTTAATGAAGCGAACTGTAAAGTTGAATTCGTATTTAGCTCATTTGGGTTTGAAAACTTCCAGTGAATTGCTCTGTAGCCGCCCCTGGGCCCTTGATCACTTATTTTATCTGTTATGTTCTTATTATTATAATCTAACCAAAAACCTGCTATTGTATATTTATGACAAGATGAGATTATTATACCAATAGAGAGAACAAGAATTGTCATTTTTGTTTTCATGCCCAATAAAGATAGGCATTATAATCGCTCAATCTTCTTCTTTAATGTCTGCTTATCTGTTTTTGTTCTGGCAAATGATAAAGCCAACTCTAAATTCTTATAGACTTTATTAGTGCCTATCCCAGTGTAAAATAATAATGATTGTTGTTTAACTGAAGTTTCTCAGCTTCCTTAATCGCTTCTTGTAATTTCAAATGAACCCTTGGGATTTGCACAAAAACAAGGAAATGTTTTTTAAACAGATGAATTATGCCTCACTTTTCACTTCCTCCGGTATACTTACCGCTAACAATGGTACTATCATAAGTACGCCATAGGTAAGTGTTTTAAAATATCCGTAATAGGCATTGAATTCTCCCAAAAGGAAACTTAGGTTGCAGACAATGAACGACAGGGTCATGAATATTATCATTAACCTGTATCTCAATTTCGACATGGTTGTGTAATGCGTCATAAACCGGTAATAGATATAACACAAAGCAGGTGCAGCGAATAAAAACGAATAGTATTGCTGATGCGGAAAGAGCAGGGGAGTAATGAGCAGGAAGTATGATAGCTCCCAAAACCTATGTGTTTTGCCAGCCTTTTTTACAAAAGGCATGGTACGCAGGAAGTAGAGAGAGAAAGCAAGGAATAATAGCCGGGTAATATTTATTACGTATCCTAATTGGGTAATGCTTATGTCAGCAATGTTTCGTTTCATTTGCAATTCGTTCGCTTTAGGCGCCTGATAAACCAATAAGGTAGAGAGCCATGTAGTAATGCTGGCAAAGCCACCCTCATCGGTATCGACTACATGGCGCTGGTTAGTAGGATTTATGAGATTCCACCATTCCGATAACAGGAATTTATTTCTTTCTGTTCCTATTATCAGTACTGGAAGCTCGAGTGATATTCCATAAAAGAGAACGATGAGAAGTGTTGCAAGAAACTCTCTGCGATAAATTAAATAGGGTAGAAGCAGGATAGGTAACAGCTTAAAGTTTATTGCCAATGCAATAAGCAGTGCGCCCAATACAATTTTCCCTTTCCATATTTTTTCTAATCCTTCCAACACCATCCAGAGGATAATAATGGTTATCTGTTGGGCCTCTATATTCGACATTACAAACTTTATGCAGGCAAGGGTGCACATGGCTAAAAATATCCATTGCTGCTTTGCAGGCAATACGCGTATGTTAAAGTAATTACTTGCAATTTTTATAATGCGTATAAGGCAAACGATGTTCAACAAAAGCCAAATGAGTGCCGCAGCAAAAAATGGCAGGAAAGAAAAGGGGTATATAATGCAGGTGAAGAGCGTGGAATAGAAATAATGATAACCATCAACATAAGTTGCCTGGTACATATTTTTACCTGCAAACATATCTTGCGCCGCAAGCAGGTAAATGTAAAAATCGTGTTTGGGAATTGCCGCATAAACTAAATAGGCAAGCACAACCAAAACGGCAACAAGAATAACATACTTGTTCTTCAGCTTGTCTATTACGCTTGCATTTTCAATCATGGCGTTTAGTTACCGCAAAAATCTCCGCTTTCTATGGTCATTTCGGCTGCAAAGTTGGCAATAATGCCCTCAACCGGCTTAGTGCGTGTGGTTACATCGTTCAGGTAAATACGGCTAAGATTCAGCAGCAGACAAATATTACCCCATTTAAGCGGGAATTTTTTTCTCATATCTGCCGCAGTAGCATCGAGCTTTGGACGGAAGGAATACCATGCTTTCTCCTGTATCTTATCTACAATTTTTTGCCCGAACAGGGATGTAGTAATAGCCATTAAAATGCTTTGCGATGATGGTTGCATTTGCACATTCTTAAAATATAAGGTATCGTTCCGCACCATAGGGTTAGCTGTAAGTGTTATATCGCCCGAAACACCAAAACTGAACAGCATGTGTGCCTGGCCCGCAAGATGCATTTTAATAGTTATCATGCTATCCTTTATATGTATAAAAGGGCTTTCTACATACAGGTCCTTATAAGCATCACCGCAATCGTGGTCCTGGCAGGGATAGTATTTGCCGTAAGTAGGTGCAAAGAATTGCTGGTAAAGCTGGTTTTGTAATTCGGTAGCGGGTATGAATACTGGTAGTTTAACTATCTGCTTTATTTTGGCTGTATCGCCGGATAGGGTTACCTGTACCGCTTTATCCTGTTGGCTTTGTTGCAGGCCTTTGGGTCCTTTACAACCTGAAAGCGAATAGATTACCAAAAGTAAAATGCACAGTCTTTTCATCCCTCTACTAATCAGTACAAAAGTACATTAAAACCAGTATCTTCGCAGCACCTATAAAAATGAAAAAGGCTTATTTATTAATATTACTTGTAATGCTATTTGCAGGAGCAAAGGCGGGTGTTGTGAAACACGACAGTATTACTGATTCATGGTCGGTAACTTATAATGGTAAAGAGATTTTAGCTTTTAAAATAAATAGTGTGCAAACATACCTGATTGATACTATAGCTGATAGTAGTTGGATTACGGTTGATTATTACACCGAACAGCCCTGTGAAAAATGCCAGAGTCGTTTACAGTTCAGGGATGAAGATGGTAAAGCAATGGCAACATTAGAGAAAAAAGGTTTTGGTTCAGGCAACCCATTCCGCTTTCCTGGTAAGACTTTCAGGCAAATGATGCGCAACCATAAAATGTTTCTCTACTTTTCTGCCAATCCCGATGGCTGGGGCACCTGGGTGTTTTTAGGCATAGTGCAGACGAATAAGCATTAAGTAATCTGTAGTTGTTAGTGGGCGGAATTACTTTCTATCCAGCATCTCTTTGCTCCAGCCTGCGTATTTTGATTTATCGCTGTCGTCGGCAACAAGTCTAAAGTAATCGTTGGCCTTCGTTGAGTTCTTATCCTTACGGTAGTAATACATGCCCAGGAAATAAGCTGCGGCGCTTTTATGGAAGAAGTTATCAGAATTCAGTAATTGCTCCCATTTTTTATTTGCTTCTTCCTGCTTATCGGCTTTATAACATGCCCAGGCAGAATAAAACAGAAGATCTTCTTTTTCGCTTTTAGTAATGGTGTCAGTTTTAATTTCATCGAATGCTTTTACGGCATCATTATAACGGAAATTATAGGTAAGGCATTCTGCATAGTTAAATGCAGGCCCGAAGTAAGGGGTATGCTCCTTGTAATATTTATGTATTAATATTTTATAGGCATCGCTGAGTTCAAGGTGGGTGAGGTGGTTGTATGATGTCATACTATTATCGAACTGGCTGCTGAGCATATAACCGGTAATTTGTGTTCCGAATCCACTATCCTGTACTGATGCAGCATATTCTTTAAAGGGTGTCTTCCAGTCTTTACCCTGCATAAATGCCAACAACCCTTCATACACCAGGTAATCTTTGGTGCCGGCCATTTGCCACGCTTTATGGTTGGTTTCAATAGCCTCTGTATAGTCTTCCAATACGCCATATATAAACGATACATTCCTATAGCTCACTGCATCAACATATGGTTTATGCGATGCCTTATCGGCACACTCTTTGGCTTCCTTTAAATCTCCATGCCTGTAATATTCCGCCGATATATCGCTCCATGTGCCACCCTGGTCAGGAAACAGGTCGGCAATTTTACGGTACACTTTCATGCCTTCATCAAATGCATTTCTGTCGAGCATATTACGGGCATAATCTGACCAGCTATAAGCCGTGGTAGAGTCAGTTTTTAGATTTTTCTTTGCCCTGTCCAGCATATCCGATAGTTTATCAACCTGTAACGACATGGAATAAATATAACAGCATCCTGCGTAAATGTCTTGCCTTGTTTTATCAAGTAATAAAGCTTTTTCTAAATAAGCCGTTACTGCGTTAGCTGTATCTGCAGGCAGTATTAACTTACTTTCTTCTATTGCCACTTCTCCTGATTCCTCATATATCGATTCATCTATATTACTGTTGAGTGCTATCCCGGGCTGCGATTTGGAGTAACGGTAAAAAATAACATTGCCTTTCATTACATAACCGTCAGGATTTTTAGGGTTTGCTTTTATGAATCTGTCAATCACTTTATTGGCACTATCGTATTGTTCACTGGTAATTAATGGAGTACTTATTTCCTTAATGTCTTGTTGCGATAATGCCATAAAAGGGCTTGTCAATAAAATGAGCGGTAAAAATATTTTTTTCATAAAAGAAAGTGGTTGATAATTTTATTGAACTTTAATGATCTTTTTTTGGCTTATCAAAGAGTTGTCTTTATTCAGTATTCTGATAAAGTAAACGCCGTTTGGCTGATTGTTTAAATTAATTGTAAATGGTGAGTTGTAAATTGTAAATGGGGTAGAATAAACTTTTTCTCCCAGCATATTATAAACTTCAATGGTATTCGTAATTCCTAATTCGTAATTCGTAATTTGAACGGTGAATACACCGTTGTTACTTGGATTCGGATAAATAGCAATGCCATCGTCATTGTTTATAATGTTGAACCCGGTTACCGAAGTTGTGTCTGTTAGTATAAAGTGGTAAACAGTTTGGGTAGGGAGAGTATATGTAAACTTGTTACCTGTAATGGTAATGCTGCCAATATGATGAATAAGCGTATCAGTTTTGGTGAGGGCATAGATATCGGCTTTGTTGAATTTGGTATTAGCGGTAATGTTAACGGTTGCTTTTAAAGTAGAATCATAATCCTTGTTCATTACAACAATGTTCATCATAGCCGTATCGGTACTTTGCAATGAAGCATACACCGATGACGTACGCCAGTTGTTGGTGTTGCCATATACGTGCCAATCGCCAAAACTTCCTTTCTTTCCGTTATAGTTCCTGAATATTTTAAACCCTGAGCCCCAGTATTGGTTAACAGGCCCCCATACCGAACACCAGTAAATACCATAGCGGCCTGAAATACCAAGCATATCTGCCAAAGCAATGCCACCCGAAATATCATTTTCTCCTCCGAAGCTGTATTCAGTAAAGGCAATTTTTGTGCCGGGGTAATATTTGTTTATACCATATTGAACTGCGGGTATGTATGCAACAGGGCTATAATACTGGCCTATCCAACTATTTTCGACATACGTTGAATCCCATAAGGTGCGTGGAGCTTCCATACGTGCTATGGCAACGCCCTTATCGTTATTGCCACCATCAACTACTTCAAGCGTGCTGCTATTATCTAACCCTTGTGCCGATGAATAATAATGTATATCATAAACATCTAACAAACGGTGCCCGATAGAATCGGAAGCATGCTTCATAAAATGCAAATAGGCATAAGCGAAATTGCTGTATGATGAATAACTGCTCCAGTCGGTTGCATTTTGGAAAGTGAGGTAGGAGTTATAACCATAATCTACCGGGCCGAAAACATAGGCAACAGAGTCCATGCGTTTAATAGTTGCAGCCAGTGAGGTTGATTTGCTTATGGCCTCTGCTATGGTAGGCTGGTTAGGGTGCATCAATGGGTCCGAGCCGTTCCATATCGACCATTCATTATCCATTTCGTAATTCTTAATGCCTTTAGCAGTGTATGATTTACCAAACTGTGTAATAAGGTTGTTCATGCATTCATCAACATAAATAAAACCATCGGCAGTATCGGGCTTAAAAGAAAAAGCAGAGCCTTTTTTGTTTACTACCTGTCTCCAGCGCGGAGATGGAGCCTGTTGTGCACTGCTCACCACTCCGTTGCCATCGCGCGCCACATAACCGGCCATAGGCAATGTAATAAGCGAACTGCAATTCATAACCAATGAAGTATCATGAAAAGCAGAGTTTACAATATTGGGTGTTAAATATTGGCCAGATGGTAAACCGGCGTTCCATGGTAAGTAGTTGTCGTTATCATTTATATAATCATTACCACCGTTCGAGAAATTGTCTTCCCAGTTGTATGAAGTCATGCGGTTACCACCTAAGCGGCGGCCGGTAATATTTTCGGGCCTGTCATTGCTTTGCCCGTTGGTACTGTATATATATGGGCTTATAGCCTGGCGCTCCTTGTTGGTGTTAATAGTGAGTGTAGCAGTAAGCTGTGCATTTAGCCAAAGTGGTAAGCTGCAAACAAAGAGGAGTAAATATTTTTTCATGTTTAATCGTATATATCAAATATACGAAATAGAAATGTAAACTACTTGTTTACATAGGTTTTAAAGTAACCGCACTCCTTAATTACTTCCTGGTAATATTTCGTGTTGGAGTAAGTGCTTTTCATCATGGCAAAATAATCACCTGCTTTAAAATCGCCTATATAGCCTTTAGGTTTATGGCAAAAGAAGTAATTCTGTTCGCACTTGGCAGCCATAAAACAGCACTGGGCCTTAAACTCAGGATCTTTTGATGCATCTATGGCTTTCTTGTAATATTCAAGTGCTTTGCTGCAATTTACATAAACAGGCAATGAATCTGTCCCCGATGTATTGGAATATTCCCAAAACTCAAAGAATGAACTACCTATGTAATACCCCTTAGCGTCATAAATGTCCCTGCTGTTACCAAAATAACTCATATTATAATAACCATTGGCCAATTGGAAATATGTCTGTGCATCTTTAGGGTTCTTCTGAACTATATCTTCCATATCTATCATTTTCTGAACGAACTCTTTTTTAGTATAAATAGTTTTCTCACTGTCCTGGTGGTCGCAATCGTGACAATCGTTTATATGTATCATGAAAGGGTTGGCTGTAAGTTTTTCTTTTCCTGCCGCTGCATCTTCATTAAAATGCGCCATCGCATTTTTAAGTTTATAGCTATATATCGAATTAACTGCCTGAATTTCTATCAAGTCAGTTTTACTATATTGAAGTTCACGCCATGCGTATGTTTCAAAAGCAGATTTGTCTTTTTTGTCCATGAAAGCCTTTAAGGTATTGAGCAAATCATCGTTATGCATTTCACCATCACTAAGTTCATGCTTAAAGCAGGTTGATTTAACAATATCTTTGGCATATTTGGTTTCCAGAATTTTTGTTACCCACCTGTAAGCATCGCCCCGTCTGAATTCCCTGGGATGCTCTTCCCCTCTCAGCCATTCGAGTTCCGGCGCAACTTTTTCTTCAAATTTTTTATCTCCGGCTTTGCCCAGTTTCACTAGGTCGAGCAATTCTATTAACCTTATCTGCTCTTGTACAAGGGTGTCTTTTGCAGCTTCCTGTTTTGCTTTGTCAATGTATTTCTGAAAATCCTTATCTCCGATAACCCAGCATAAATAACCGGCGGCAAGATTCCATTCGTATGGCTTTGCCGTGTTTTCTTTGCCTGCCGTTGTTTTTAAAAAAGCAACCAGTTCTTTATTTATATTGCCTGTGTTAATATAGTCCAGGCTGTCTGTTTCTCCTTCGCCATAAGGCCCGTATTGGTGCAGAAAATGTTCTTCTTCAACATTTATGGTTCGGGCAAGTAACAGGTCCAGCAGGTCAGATTTCGGATCAAGGGCATAGACTTCTTTCATGGCACGGAACGGATCCCTGTAAATGCCTAACATTTGCCACAACACAGCTTTTTGCCTGGTGTTTTTTGCCATATTAAGGGTTTGTTGCCAGTCCTCCTCTTCCTGCGGATGAAAACTAAAGTATGCCGATATCTTCATGGTATCACAGCCATCATAAGCTAAGGAATAGAAATAGTTGGCAGTACCATATTGTTTGTTCCTGTTATAGGCTCCGGCCAGGTAACCAATAGATCGGTATTTAATGCTATTGTTAGTTGATTCAATTATCTTCTTCCTGTCAGTATAAAACTGAATGCATTTATCATTCTCACCGCTCATGTAGTATAGCCTTAATACCTGGAATGCATAACGCTGGCGCACAAAATCGCTGTTGGCATTACCTATTTGTTTAATACCGCCATCGGCAAGTTTTGCCATACCTTCCTTATCATCAAGCGGGTTGTCGTTTTTTCTGTCCTCATCCCACCAGCCCACATTATACGCCGCATATTTTTCGCAACGCCTCGCAAAACCTGTATAGAATAAAAAGTCGAGCACAGACTTTGTATCTGCTGCCTTTAAAATTGAATTCCCTTTTAGTTCATCACTTATAGGATAGTCCGCTTTTTTAATAGAAAGTATAAGTGTGTCAATTTCTCCCAGCCTGGCATCATATAATATATAGCTCAGGTCATTCTTCTTAATTTGCTGCTTAAAGTAGTTTTCCCATTCAATAATATTTGTGGCCTTAAAATCTGCAAGGTAATTTTCCTTGTAGGAATCCTCATATAAAGGGTAAAAGGCACGAAAGAATACATATGCTGATTTATTGTGTGTTATTTCGGGTGCAAAAAAAGAGGTGGGATAATAAGTCATCTCCACATCGGCACAGGCAAACATAATGCCCGCAACAAGTACTATAAGGCTAACGGGAAAGAGTGTAGATTTTTTCAAGGTCTTTTTTATTATAGGTTGAAAGGTATAACGAATCATATTCAAATAAGCTTATCGTGCGGGGTTCGTTCTTCAAGTATTTAGCCACATTGGTGGCAGCATCTTCACAAATTTCGGGTGTTACTTCTTCTGTTTTAACGGTATCACTTTTCATAAAATATTTCCCTCTGAAAAAGAACGAACCGCGTGAAACAAATATATTGTTTCCTGCCGAGAGAAACATGGCGGTATCGGCAAAGTCTTTGTTAAGGGCTTTCTCTATAATATCCTGCACTTTCCCATTCCTCGCCCAGATTGCCCACGAGTATACAGGTAATGCAACATCTAAAGGTAGGGTATAGGCTGATACATAAGTTACATACTTGTCGGCATCTTTATCATTGTAAATGGAATTGTAGCCCGGCACCGAATTAATTGAACCCATATTATAGAACATAAGCATACCCCTGTCTACAGGTGGTACGCCTGTTTTGTCGGCATATTTTATTTGGTGCAGGCGTATGGTTGCTGAAACCAATTGCCCGGTAGATTTGAATTTATTGCGAAAGAAAGATAACAGAGCAAAGTATTTGCTGCGTGTTGCATCGGTCCAGTCACAATCGAATTGCAGTTCTTTATAGGCTATTTTATTGGTAGTGACTATGTGCTCCACTTCATCATATATGTGTTCTGCCAGCTTGTTAATACTATCGCCATCGGTATTATTGAGCGATCTGGTGGTTATATATACTACAGGCACATATTGAAACTTATCAGTTGGTTCAGCTTCAAATTTCATTTCAGCTACAGGCAGTGCCCTGTTATATGTTTCATCCCACGACACATCAAAAAAATGCAGGTATAGTTTTTGCACGCCTGCATCTTTTAAATAGGATATATCGGTTTTGTCAATGTTGAAATTGCTTTTCCAGTAATAAAATGCAAGGGTGGTTTTGTCTCCGGAATGCTTGCAGCTTACCAGGAACAGCAAAACAATAGTAATAATGAAGTATTTTCCCTGGCTATGATACATTTTTATAACCTGCGCCTTAAAAACTCAACCACTATATAGCCAATGAGTGATAACACAAGAGCAATAGAGAAATTTGTGAAGGTGAAAATGTCCTGTACTGCCCACCAAAGCCCTTTAGTTTGGCCCATACCTGAATGCGTATACTCACCCATCAACAGGTTTGAATAGAAGAGAAAGATGATAAAACCAACCTCCAATATTGCCCTCCAGAAGGGCGATATTCTTTTAATGACCTTATTTGGTTCGTGCTTTGCCATGGTATGTAAATATACAAACTCTATTCTTTTACCAGTCCGTAATAATATACATCGGTAAGCTTTCCGTTGGCTCTTTTAAAGTCTTTTCTCAGTACGCCTTCTTTTACAAAACCGTTTTTTAACGCTACGCGCTGGCTGGCAATATTTTCGGGCGCTACGCGTAAAAACAGTTTATTCATTTTTAATTTGTTAAAGCTGTAGTCGATTATATGTTTCAGTGCTTTACTCGTAATTCCCTTTCCTTCCTGTTCCTTGTCAATAAAATAAGCAAGCTCGGCTTTGGGGGTTCTCCAGTCAATGCTTTTAATAAATACTATGCCAATGGGTTTTGAAGTTTTAGTATCGTGTAGTATAAAAGTAAATGTTTCTTTTCTTTCGGTTTGTTGTATTTTCTCTAAAATGTATTTTTTTGTGGAGCTAATATCAACCATAGAACCTACCGACACAGGGAAATAATCAACGAGTCTTTCTTTATCCCGCAAAACCATTTTGAGTAATAAAGTTGCGTCGTTAAGTTCAGGCGTACGCAGTATATAATTGTCAAATTGCATTGTATGTATAAAACATGAATGGTAAATATACAAAACAAGCTAATGGGTATGATTTAACTTTTAACTTTGAAAGCCATGCGAATAGCTATGAACAGAAATGGTTTTATAAAAGTTGCTCTTATGCTGACTATTGCCGGCGAGGTACAATCACAGAGCATAGTGCCGGTATTAAACCAAACTAATTCTATTTCACTAATAACAAATGGCGGTGGTGGCCCGGCAACCGGAGCCAATGTTTGGGGATATGCATTTGGAGATTACGCTTTTGTATACCACGGCGATTCAGCAGGCAGAGGAACCTCAATGCAATATAAAGGGCTAGGTGCGCAAACGGGTACCAAATATCAAAATGCAATTGAAATAAGACGAGCCTATTTAGGCTTTAATTATACTATTAACGAAAAATTTTCAGCCTACGCTGTGTTAGATTACCAGGGTGATTATGATGTAAATAATAACCGAACCGTTTATTTGAAGTTTATTTATTTTAAATGGAAGAACATTTTCAAAGGTAGTGACCTTAAAATAGGGCAGCAAGCCACCAACTCATGGGCAAATGCTTATAATACTGAGGCCCTAATGGGCTACAGGTGCATTGAAAAAACAATAATGGATATGCATAAAGTTGACGTGTCGGCAGATATGGGAATAGCACTGGATGGTAAGCTATGGACAAATAAACATGATGATTCTGCCCGGGTACCTTCTTTTATAGGGTATAGCGCCATGATAGGCGATAATTCGGGCAATGTGCCTGTGCCTGTATTTACCGGGGCAAGAACACCGCCAAATAGTACAACCGATAAGGATAAAAAATTCAGATTGAATGCATTCTTAAATACATTGAATGGCTCGCTTACGGTGGGTGCTTATGCCGACTATATTAACTATGGCGGTGTAGCATATAAAACAAGCAAGCTATACCAAAACGCTACATCTACATTTAAAGTTTACGCAGCGTATAACACAATAACATTCGGGTTTGGTATTGAATGCTTTATGCAGAATAATACCAATGGCGAAATAGAAACCTATGCATCGGCCCCGGTAAAAAATGATACGGTAACCGCAAGCCAGGCCGGAATATCTGTATTTGCGCATGCAACTATTATAGCAGATAAACTAAATGTTTTTGCGCGGTACGATATGTATAAACCAGATGCTATATACCAATATACTCCAGGTGAAATATACACCAGCTGGCTGCAGCCGGGTGCAACCTGGAGTGAAACATTTATAAGTGCAGGGCTTGATTGGACACCTGTGAATGATAAAAAAGTTCATTTCATGCCCAACATATGGTATTATGGAATTAAGAATGGTTACGGATCTGATTTTTTGAAAAACGACAATTATATTATCTATCGTTTAAGTTTTCTCTATTCTTTCAAATAGAATAACGAAAAATTATAGTAGTTGCACTATTATTAAATTTGAATCATAAATAATAAGTATGCTTCTTTCTTATTTTATTAAAGGAATTATAATTGGCTTTTCGGTAGCTGCTCCCGTTGGGCCAATTGGTGTGTTGTGCATTAAGCGCACCCTGACCGAAGGCAGAATATCGGGCCTTGTTACTGGTATGGGTGCTGCCGTAGCCGATACTTTTTATGGCGTTGTTGCCGGCTTTGGCTTAACTGTAATTTCAAGTTTGTTAATGTCTCAGCAAGCTTTAATACGCACCATTGGCGGTATGATATTGCTTTACCTGGGTATACGCATACTTATTAGCAAGCCTGCCGATGAGGCTGCAAAGGCAGAAAGCAAAAGCTTGTTTGGTAATTTCATATCTACATTATTGTTAACCGTATCTAATCCCACTACCATACTTTCTTTCATAGCCATATTCTCTGCCATTGGGGCAGGAGTGGGGCAAACGGGATATATGCCTGCTACTGCTGTTGTAGCCGGAGTTTTTCTGGGCTCATCGGCATGGTGGTTAATACTTAGTACTGTTGTTGGTATGTTGCGCTACAAAATAAATAACAATGCCCTGTTATGGATAAACAGGGCATCGGGTGCAGTAATTATTTTATTCGGACTATGGTCAGAATATGCGGCTACTGTTAAATAAATATCTTCTCTACTTCGGCCGACATTTTTTTGCGCTCCACCATATCATGTACAAAAGCTTTACCTTCTTTGGTGCGTATTATAAAGTTTTTGGTTTTTCCGCCGCTGCTATATAGTGTGCAGGCCAATAAAAAAGCTTCATTCGATTTTACGCCGTAACTGGTAATAACAATATTGTAGCGTACCACATCTATCCTGTCAACATCGTTCCAGCTAAAAAAACTGCCGAATAGTTTTTTAATAGTTATACCATCATCGGTAGTGGTTATGCGGTAGCAACCAGCCGCTATTACATATATGAAGAGCGGTATGGGTATAATAAACAAACAGAAAAGCCCGTAGTTCATTGCAATTTGCATACCCCGAGACATGCCTGCCATGGTTTTGGTAATAAACATCCAAAACTGAATGGGGTAGGTACGCTTACCTCCAATGCCTTGTGTTGCCGGCTCTGCTTCTTCAGTTTTATTGCTCCACACCAATGGCGACGGAACCTTCAATTTTAATTCTTCCAGGAACTTCTTCCCGTTATCATCGGTCCTGTCGAACTGTACCACCTGGAACATACCTTCTTTACCATTCTTGGTAATTTTAATGTTCAATTGCAGCTTATCGCTCAAGGCAGCCTCTTTTAAAATAATGCTGCTTACATCTATAAGTGGCGCGGTCTTTTTTACAAACAATACTTTGGTATAAAGTTGCTTGTCGTCGGTAAAGCCCATAGTAATTGCATCGAACTGATACGAGCTGGTTAAGTTAATTTCAGCCATTGGTTGAGAGGTTTAAAAGTTATTATATCACCGATATACCTGTAGAGTATAACTTAGTACGAAGATAGCAATAATATATTGAAAACCAAATTGTTACCTGGGAAATTTAATGTGATTTTAATGTGAAGTTTTGCTTCTCAGAATCTATACGATTTAGTGTATAATTACCCTTCCGCAGGAAATGAAATTGCCCGATGGGCTCATTACTTTGTAAATGTATATTCCGGCAGGGTGGCCGCTAAGATCAATTATTAATTGTGAATTATTAATTGTGAATTGAGATGAATACACCTTTTCTCCTAATACATTATAAATTTCTACTGTTGACTTTGGGCTAGTACCTGATAACTCTATTGTAAATAAGCCATTGTTAGGATTTGGGAATACAGATACGCTGCCGGCTGAGGTAGAGATTGCATTGACAGCCGTGGGTAAATTTGAAAGTGATGCAATATGGTTTGCCGGAGCGCCACCTGCACTGTCGAACTGGCCACCTGCATATAAAGCAGAATTATAAACTACCAATGCAAGTACGTTATCATTCATGCCAAGCCCTAAAGCCGACCATGTGGTTCCATCCCATTTGGCAATGTGGTTTGCAGGGCTTCCGCCTGCATTTAAAAACTGGCCACCAATATATAATGATCCGTTGAAACTTGTCATAGCAGCTACATTATTATCAGTACCTGTACCAACAGCCGACCATGCGGCACCATCCCATTCGGCAATATTATTAGCAAGGCTGCCACCTGCCTGTGTAAAGTTTCCACCCGCAAAAAGAGTGCTGTTGTAAACAACCAATGAACTTACAAACCCGTTGATTCCCTTACCCAGGGCCTGCCATTTTCCTCCGGTCCATTCGGCAATACCATTAGCGGCAATACCTCCGGCACTATCAAACGAGCCTCCTACATACAGGTTACTATTAAAAACCACCATAGATTGTACATAGCCATTAACTCCGGTACCTACAGTAGACCATTTTGTTCCGTTCCATTTTGCAATATACCCTACCTGTTTGCCACCTGCACTATCAAATCCACCACCAACATATAGATTGCCTTTGTAGCTCGCCATGGCATAAACAATAAGGTTAGTACCGCTGCCTAATGCGCTCCAGTCGGCTCCGCTAAGCGCAGCAACATTATTAGCAGGATTACCATTTGCCTGGCTGAATAAGCCACCTGCATATAAAGTTGAACTAAATGATGTAATTGACCAAACGCCGGCATTTGAAATGCCACCGCCAACACTTTGCCATATATTACCATCCCATTGGGCTACACGGCCTGCCGGTGCACCGCCCGCATTAGAAAATGAACCACCTGCGTACAGGCTACCGCCCGATACGTACAATGAGTTGATGGTTTTATCGGTACCACTGCCTACTGAATCCCATGTTTGAGCATAGGTTACTGCCGATAGCAGAAAAAATGCTGCCGTAATTGTTAGAGTGGTAATTAGTCTTAAATAGAGCGTTTTCATAACATTTGAGATCTATATATTATACGCACCTAAATCGGTAAAAGTTACCCTTTACAGCCATTTTATGTAAAGAAATGTTAAATAGATATGCGGGTAGTAGTTAATGAGCTGAAAAACAAGAACTTTTGAGCTATGATTTTACTCATGTTAATGGAGGCAATAGATAAGAAAACCAGGTAGTTATGGTAAGCTACCTGGTTTAAATGTTAAATAATAAACAATGTGGTGATTTGTTACAATACCTCTATTTTACCTCTTACAAGGTACATCTGAAGGATCTCTTTTTTATGGATGTTGGACGGAGCAAACTTTGGGTTTTCGCTCTTTAACACCAGTTTGTTATTATCCGAAGGGTGAGGGGCTATGTACTTTACCACGCAATAATCAGGGGTAATAACCACATAAGGTTCACCATGCATAATAAGGTTCTTGTCCTGTATGTGTTTACATACTACTATATCACCGCTGCGGTAGCGCGGGTACATACTGTCACCCGAAACACGCAATGCAAGTGTACAATCAACAAAATATGGAATAGTGATAAAATAAGCCGGGTTAACTACGTTATCGCCGAATTTCTTAATCATGCCTGCACTTAGATGTGCATCATAGTAAGGTATTTTCTGGGCCACGTTCATTTTAATTCCCTTGTTCTTGTTCTGAGCCTGTTCAATGATCTTGCCCTGCTTCTCATCCATAAACATAGGTGGCTCATTGTTGAATATGTAGTTTTTGTTTATACCATAAGTATCGCAGATCTTGTGTATCCACTTAAGCGGGGCGTTCTGCCCGCCCGAGCGTATACGGCTGAATGATTGCGGCGCATAGTTGATCTTTTTTGCAACCTGGTACATGCTTATGCCTTTCTGCTTCTTTAGTGTGTCAAGGGCTTCAATGAGCCTTTTTGTGTCCGGTGCTGTTTTCATAGAGTTGGGTTGTTGATAAGTATTTAGTTAAAATGTTTATTAGTATTTAATATTATGTTTATGTTTGCATTCAACAATTTATTGCACAAATATAAAATATATTATTAAATAACAAACCACTAAATAAAAAATTAACATTAGCGGATTACAGGTACGCAAAAAAAAATAAAATCAATACCACCATATACCCTTTACTGTTCCGGCAGGCTGCTATAAAGCAACAGGCTTCTGCCTGACAGATTTAGTTCAATAAAAGGGGACGGAAACCACAAAACACTAACATGATACTAAAAGCGCTTATGATAATAGCAGCTATGCTCTTGCTGCCTCTGTTAGCAGAGGGTATAGCCTTATTCATTAAGAATAAATTTTAACCACACCACTATGACAATATCATTAATAAAAGAAATACACCCCGAAAGCAGGAAGGTACGCTTTTCGATAGAAAAAGACGGGCAGTTTGTAGATGGCACCCTGACCATAAACGAAGAAGCTGCAAAACGAATGTATGAAGCTGCAAAAAAATCGGGTGGCAACAGCATTTGGGAAAGGGAGATAATAGAATCGATTGAAACAAATTAGTAAACAAATTATTTAAATAAGTTAAAAATGAAATACAGTGTTTTTTTGAAAAAGGCCGATGGTACTTATAAAGTAACAGGATACGAATGCAGGAAGGAAGACGCATCGAGGCAGTTGGCTCTTTACCTGTTCAGGCATTATCCTGTTAGTTTCTTCGACGACGCTTTATCTGAGAATGGCGATACTGAGAAGATATTAAAGGACAGCCGCAACGGTTTAATTGTTTGGCGCCAGGGTGACATGGAATGTAAGTTGCCGGAAGGCTTCTTTTACGTAAATGAGAATATAGAGGATACTACAAAGGAACAGAAATGGTGGGAAAGCTGTTTGCCACAGTCTAAAAAAATGGTTATTGAAATTGATATTAAGGAATCATATAATAAAGGCTTTGGCGAAGGCTATATGCAGGGGCTTGAGGAAGGAAAGGATGAAGGTTACCGCCAGGGAATACAGGATTTTTTGTGCCAGGTACAACTAAATTAATTTGATGATGTGCAGATTTGATAATATGATAATTATTTGTGAATTCTATTATTGCTTAGAACCTACGGTGTTTTCTGCCATTATCAAATCATCAAATGGTCGAATTATCAAATTAATCTATTCATAATTATGTCAGAGACTTCTGCCTTTCTTTTTTATTCGCAAGATTTCCTTTTAGGCACGCTTACTCTCCCTATGGATGACAGGGGTAAATATATTACCCTGTTATGTTACATGCATGGCCATGGACGGCTTAATGAGGAAATGGTAAAGCAGTTGGTTGGCGATATATCAAACCCCTTACGCGCGAAATTTAAGTTAGATGAAAATGGTTTTTGGTATAATGTCCGACTGGAGAAAGAAGTAAATGACAGAGAAAAGTTTGTAAAGTCGAGGCGCAATAATGGCGGCAAAGGTGGGAGGAAGAAACAACAGCAATCCATTCGTCATTGCGAGGAACGAAGCAATCTCAGTATTGAGAAAAACGGAGACTGCCACGCTCCGCTCGCAATGACGGACGTTCGAGGGGCCTCAATTCCTCCTTTACCTGAACATGTAAAGGCAAAGTTTATAGAGTGCGGGTTGCCTGCTATAGAAGCCGAATATGAGACACTGAAGTTTATGGCATTCTATACCGGTACAAACTGGACCACCAGCCGGGGCAATAAAGTGGTGAATTGGAAAGCATCGGTTACCAACTGGTTTTTAAATAGAAATAAGTTCTCGAAAAATAAACAATATAAAACACTAACTGAACAATGGCTGGAATAGCACAAATGCTGATTCAACTTGCTGATAGCAGCATACTTAAAAGGTTCAGCACCACAGAGCGGTCTCTTTTGCAGAATACTGAAGGGAAGAAGATATATGATTGCAACGACAGCGAGCTAAAACAAATGCTTGCCTATTGCTGTCTAATGGTGGGCATTGAACGGCCGCCGGGCGAAGATAAGAAGATGGTGCTCATTTCCTTCCTTCGTAAAGATCACGGCGCGCTAACCAATAAGCAGGTGGGGCAGGCATTTGAACTTGTTGCAGCCGGTGAGCTGGGAACAGATGCACAGGAGCATTATAATAATATTTCGCCCATGTATTTGAGCAACGTAATTCGTGCGTACCTGCAAAAGTTAAATGGTGTTAAGCACCGATACGAATTAAAAAAGCGTGTTGAGGATGTTCCTAAATGCACGCCTGAAGCATATTATAAAAGATTGGTGAAAGTTATTGAGGAATGTAGTGTAATTCCGGCCTTTTGGGCATGGGATGAAGTGTATGATTATTTGTGCCAGGTAGTGGCAGGTATGAAGTTACAGGCTTCTGCCGGAGAAAAAAAGGAAGCGGTTATAAAGTATTTCAGGGAAAAATACCCGAAAGCTATACTACAGGTGTTAAGTAAATAATTAAAGAGTCCATAATTGGGGGTGGAAATGATAAACAAGGTGATTTTTAAAAAGGTTAGAAATGTGGAAGGATTCAGAAAGCTATTTGCAATGGTTATATACCGCCTATGAGCAATTTAACGTAGCCAAGTTTGTGTACGATAAAAAAGGCATTAAACTATTTTACAATAAAGCCTATTGGAACAGGCGTTTTAAAATGGAAATAAAAAGGGTAGAGGAAGAAGTGGCGGAACTAAAAAGCGAATTGAAATAAATTATTGCAACTGGAACCTTATAGGAATAGTATACTGCACCCTTACCGGTACCCCGTTTTGCATTCCCGGAGTCCATTTTTTCATCATGGATAATACACGCACAGCTTCTGCATCGAGCCCGGGCCCTCCCGGAACACCGCGTAATACCTTTATGCCGCTAACACTACCGTCTTTTTCAATTACAAAAGTTGCGTAAACAGTGCCGGTTATGTTCTTTTCTCTTTCTTTTTCAGGATATTTTATGCTGTCTGCTAAAAACTTATAAAGGTCGCCGGGGTATTTGGGCATTTGCTCTGCAACAGTAAAAATGTAATTGCTGTCGGAGGCCTGGTATGGTCTTGAAGAATAGATGCGTGGCTTTGCATAATGGGCCGTTTCGTCATTACGATGAGGTACAGTCTGCAGTTGTTCCTGAGCATTTGTATATATAAAACTCAGGCTAAATAAAAAGGTAAGGCAAAGTGTTTTCATACTTATGGTTTTTATTTTATAATGATCATTTTTTTGCTCATTTTTATGTCGGAAGTTGTAATGGTGTAATAGTAGATACCAGCAGGAAGGTCTTCGTTAAAAACATAATTGTTCTGCCCTACATTTTTAAAGCCCAGGTTTTTTGATGATACTTTTTGCCCTTGTGCGTTGTATATATCAATCATCACATTGCGGCAGGGGCGCTGTAAAATATAGGTAATGGTAGTTTTATCGGTAAATGGGTTTGGGTAATTGCTTACAAATGCATTTGTGTTTTTTAGTTCACTAATACCTGTAATGCGTGTATCAAGTTTATAAATTGTATTTCCGCCTGCATACATAATTGTATCACCAAAGCGCCTGAAGCGGTTAACATAAGGTTCTGGGGAATATTGGCCCAGTGTTTGAAATGCAAAACTACTGTCAATTTTCCATGTATTTCCCCAGTTAGTTGTTATGTAATTCATACCCGACCAGCCACCGATCCAGCCGGTAGAATCATTTATAAAGCCACAGCCTTCTTCATCGTACCCGGTAATAAAAGGCTTTTCGACCCAGGTTTTGCCGCCATCGGTAGTACATGTAAAGTAAGTTTTATAAGTTGTTTGATACCCTTGCAATTTACCTGTGTATTCAATACTTCCGTAGCCAATATTTCGGCTCGGGAAAAATATTTTCCACACATGGTCAGTATCACCGCGTGTAGCCTGGTAAACTGTTTGCCATGTATTACCTCCGTCAACCGTATGCAGTATAACTGAGTTGGCTCCGTTTTGCCCGGTTATAAAGCCGGTATCTTTACTCCAGAACCAACCGTCAATCAATCCTACTGAGGCATAAGGGCTCATGTCTTTAGTTACCCAGGTTTTGCCTTTATCTTTAGTCATGGCTAAAACCGGCGGACCGTAATATCTCCCGTAAGCATATACCACCGAATCTGTTACTACCGAAATACCACAAATACCTTTTGGCCTTGGATATGGCAGGTTAATGGGTTGTAGTGTTTTACCCCCGTCGTGTGTTGAGTAAAGTGGAATAGTATCATTAGATATTGTAGTATCAGCAAGGTTTCCAATCCAGCCATTGAGCGAATCGGCAAAGCCTACGCAACGATAATAAGTTTGTGAGCTATCGTGATTCAGTTTCCAGTTCATGCCGCCGTCTCTGGTTTCCCATATTTGGCCTAAATTAATAACCGGCGCAGCAATGGGTTTAACAGCCCATCCTATTTTAGGATTTAAAAAATAAATGTCATCAAAACGATAAGGTGATGTGGGTGCTGATGGCAATGCCTGCCAATCAAACTGTGCCGAAGATGCCAGTGAGGAGATAATCATCACAACTAATAACAGTTGTAGCTTTGTCATAGAAGAGTAATTTCTATGCACAAACATAAGCAAAACCCTGTGAATTTCTTTTATGTAAAGATTATTAGTAGATTTACGTTTCATTAAAACCGCTATATGATTAGGTTATTTAGAAGACTGCTTTACCTAATTCTTCCGCTTACATTATTTTTTTCTTTTAATAAACTTAATGCACAAACATGGTCGTCAGTCGGAGACGGGGCCTATGGCGGGTATGTGTATTCATTATGTCCATTCGATTCGGTGCTTTATGCAGGAGGTACTTTTATTGGCCCCGGTAACCATATTGCACAATGGGATGGGAATACTTGGAAGGCACTTGGGAGTGGTATTAATGGTGATGTTTATGCAATGAGTGTTTATAAAGATAGTTTGTATGCCGGAGGTTATTTTAGCAACGCCGGAGGGTATTCTGCAGCCAATATTGCAGGATGGAGCGGTAAGCAATGGTTTCCTCTGCAGCAAGGCATGAAAAACAGTGTTTACGCAATTGATACATTTCACAATAGCCTATGCGTTGAAAATAATTATTTAGGAGGAATAGGCTTATGGACAGGTAAAAAGTGGTCTCCAGGAATTGGCGCACCGTTTAGTTTGTATTCAGTAAATGCAATGACAGTATTCAAAGGAAATTTGTACGTGGCTGCAAGTGGTAACTTAAAACGGGGTTCTGTTTTTATGAGCGGTACTGTGGTAGGATATTTATATGAATATATTGCTTCTACCAAGAAATGGAAGCAAATTGCCGTGTTTCCTGATAATTATAATATAACAAATGCGGAATGCCTGGCAATTTATAATAACAATTTATATATAGGCGGCACATTCGATTCGGCGAATCACAAGCCCGCTAATAATATTGCCGTGTGTGACGGAGATAGTATTATAGATGCAGTAGGGATAGGCACAAGTGGGCCGGTAAATGCCCTAACTGTTTATAGGGGTGCATTATATATTGGCGGATTATTTGATAGTGCAGGAGGGAAGCCGGCGAATAATATTGCTTGCTGGAACGATACCAATTGGTCAGCATTAGGCAGTGGAGTAAATAACGAAGTTTTTGCACTGGCTCCTTTTAAAGGAGATTTGTACGTAGGTGGTGGCTTTACCAGCCCGGGTAATTATGTTGCTAAATATAATTCTACCATTATACCCGATGTTACGTATGGCTATAATGTACAAATAACTCCCAATCCCAATTATGGCACCTTTATGGTTACGTCGGAAAGTATAAATGCCAATAGTAAAATTGAAATATATAATGTAATGGGGCAAAATGTTTATGAATTTGGGTTGAATGGCCACAGCACCGAAATTGCCATTAACGGTTGCGCACAGGGTGTATATTTTTACCGTGTACTTGGCCCCGCAAATGAAAAAATAGCCACAGGTAAGTTTATTGTATTATAAAAAAGCACCCCGCAATTCTGCAGGATGCTTTTTACTGAAAAGAGCAAGTTCGCTATTTATCGCTTCCTCCGTTCGGAAAGCAAAGTGCCACACTAAATATTAACTCGTTAGGAGACTTAAATGTAGTAGAAGTGCTTCCATCGGGATTATAAGTGAGACCCTGGTAAGCCATGCCCAGGTTTATTGGGCCAAGTTCTACGTTGGCACCAACCCGGTAGCCCAATCCCGAAGGATCGACCTTTATCGAGTTATCTTCGTTATATTGGGTCATATAAATCCAGTTATAAACCGGGCCTGCTTCTATACGAATCGGGCCAAGTATCCTTAATCCGAAGAGGAGAGGGAATTCGATGTTTCCATAATCGAATTTTGAGCTGTTAACGCTACCATCATTATTATAATAGGTAGCAGTTCCGCCTTTATAGCCAACCAGTAATGTTGGTTTTATAAAAACGGGGCCTAAATTGAACCTTTCAAATAAGCCCGCTTCAAACCCGGTAATATTGTTCCCTTTAATAGTGTTGGTAAACGCATTGCCAGTGTTTGAAATATTTACCGATGTGGTGGTTGCACCTAAAGTAATACCGGTAGTAGACGATTGTGCCTTTTGATCTTTTGGAAGAATAGAAAGTGCAATTGCTCCCAGAAAGGCTATTGCTGATATTTTCAAATTGGTTTTCATGTTATTCAGATTTAGATTGTTATCGGGCCTGATACATTACTATCTGGAAACAAAGCTAAACCTTGCCCGATGCGACTTTTACCATTATTCGGTTAACACTGTTAAATAATAGGTGGGCAGGCTAAATATTTTGGTGTTTGATCCAATAATCGGTATTATTATGCATACTTACAGAATAGTGGTAAGTAAAAACATAGTATTTTTGTACTATTAAACAAATAACCAACAATTATAACCAACATGAAAAAGATTAAAGTTGCATTTATTGCATTATTAATGATGGGCTTTGGCGCCGGTTTAGTTAACGCACAAGATAAGGCTGCCAAGAAAGAGGCTCCTGCAAAACAGGCCCCTGCATCTACCCAGCACCTGAAAAAAGATGGCACACCTGATAAGCGTTACAAAGAGAATAAGCCTGCCGGTGAAAAGAAAACCGAAACCAAGGCTGCTAAAACAGAAAGTACACCTAAAGCTGCACCTGCTAAAAAGACTGCAACCAAAGGCAAAACCGAAAAGGCAGTTAAGTAATAAAATTTTTAATTATTGTAAGAGTCCTGCAGAAATGCGGGACTTTTTTTATTCACGTAATTCAGTTCTTTTTAAACTGCAGCAACCATTTTATAGCTTCATCCTGGTCGTTAAATAACTCAAGCGGGGCGCTTGCATTTTCGCGGTTCGACAGGTAGCTGAACAGTATACGTATGCCAAGTTTATCAGAAAGTATGGCAGTTGCAATGCGTTTTGTATCGAGTGTATTCTTTAGTGCTTCTGCACCTTCTGGTGTCATGGTATGCAGTGCGGTAGCATCTACCAGTACCAGGTATTTATCTTGTCCGCTGAGTTTTGCACATGCTTCTTCTGTTTCCAGTACCTCTTCGCGGCAAATGTGTACGCCTTCTATTACTTTTTTATGTATAATTCCATGTTCGTCAATAGATACCTCATCGGTCTTCGTGCGTATTTTCTTCATAAAGATACGCGAAGGTAATATTTCTTCTAAAACGGGTTAGATTAAACCTTGCGTTTGAGTGAAAGCAGCCACTTAACGGCTTCATTTTCAGTAGAAAATGTTTTTATAGGCGTTTTTCCTGACTTATCATTCATGAAATTTGCAATAATTTTCTGGCTCAGGTTGCTCGATACAATAGCAGTTGCAATACGCGATTTGGATTGGATCTTTCTCAGGAAATTGGTAGCCTCGGGTGTAAGTGTGTGGAATTTGCTGGCATCAACAAGCACCAGCATCTTTTTACCGTTATTAAGCTTTAACGACATCTTCTCACATTCATCAATTTCATTTACGTCAACATGGGCATCTTCAATTACCTGGCGCTTTATAATACCATTTGCTTCGCGGCTTATTTTATGGGCACTGGTTACAATTTGCTGAGATGGTATTATTTTACGGGATGCCGTCATATTGTCACATGTTCATTTATTTTCTTGAAAGTAAGCAGCCATTTCATAGCTTTTTCCTCATTGGCAAACATTTTTACGGGCGAAGGCACTCCCATAATTTTAACTGCAAAGTCTACCATAATGCGTATACCTATTCTATCACTTACAATTGCACTTGCTATACTATATGCTGCCACTTCGGTACGGTAGTATTCCATAGCCTCGTGCGTAACAGTAAAATGAGTGCGGCCATCATAAAACATGAGTATTTTTTTGTTGCCGGTAAATTCTTTTATCTGGGCAAGCGATTTTTTTAGTTCTATAAGATTAATATGGGCGTTTTCTTTTACCTTTTTATAAAGCACGCCACTCTCGGTAATCCAGTATTCGCCTAAGGTATTGACTAGTTTTTCCATTTATTTACTGCTAAAACCATTTAGGTTTGAGGGCCTAAAATGAGCGCTCTCTTTGTCTGTAACTTTTTTAAAGGTTAACAACCATGCCAAAGCTTCTTCTTTAGTGCTGAATATCTTTATCGGGATGGAAGGCTTCATAACCTTGTTCATATAATCGATAGTGATCTTTATACCGGTTTTATCAGAAACTATAGCAGTAGCAATACGCTTTTTATTAAAAATATCTTTTTGAGCGTATTCCATAGCATCCTCGGTAAGGGTAAAATGGTTGCGGGCATCATAAAGCATAAGCACTTTTTTGCCTTCAGTTACCTCTTCCGTTACTTTATCCGATTCCTTAAGGGCTTCCAGGTCAACATGGCAGTTCTCGATCACGGTTTTATGAAAAATACCGTGTTCGTCTACGAACATTTCGCTGGTTTTGGTGCGTGTTATTGCCATTTTTGCTCCGCCAATTTAATGAAAACTATGCAAATTTCATAAAAAAATCAATCAAAATGATACCGATTATCCCTTTTCTGTTTATGTATATAATGACGAATCAATGATGGAATACCTTTAGTTTATAAGGTTAAGTGAAACCGACGACCATTTTTATTATTCCTGCTTTTATATCTTTGTAAAAGAAATGAAAAGACCGGCTTGCATATTAATTATGTTTTTGTTACCGCTTTTATTGGTGGCACAGGATAATGTGAAGATCGAGGGTAAAAAAAACAAAGAAGACCCTAAGAAAGCAGCCGCTGATGCAAAAAAAGCAAGTAAGGAGCACGCCGCTGAGATAAAAAAGGCAAAAAAAGACAGGGCTAAAGAAGATGATAAGTATATTCATCATGACAGGCCAAAGTATAAGAAGATAGGCAAGCCTGTTAAAAAAGACAAGGAGAACGAGGATAAGCCCAGCAAAAAAGAAGAGAAAAAGGCACTATAAAAAAAGCCCCCCGAGTACTCGGGGGGCTTTTTATTTATAGCAGTTCCAATTATTTATTACTTGGCATCTTCTTTTTTAGCCTTTATCGGTTGGATAGTTTTAGCCGGTTTTGCCTGCTTGGTTTGGTTTGTTTTAGCAGGTTGCGCCTTTTGAGGCTGGGCTTGCTGTTGCTGTGCAGGCTCGGTACGTTGCGGAGCCGTTTCCATATGCTGAGGTTGTGCCGGTTCTACACGTTGCGGAGCTTGTTGTTGCGGCTGCGCCTGAACGGGTTGCATCTTTTGGGGTTGCGGCTGTTGCTGCACAGGCTCGCTACGTTGTGGCTGTTGTTGTTGTACAGGTTGCATTTGAGCTGGCTCTGCCTTTTGAGGCTGTGCTTGTTGTTGCTGCACAGGTTGCATTTGTGCAGGCTGCATACGTTGTGGTTGCTGTTGTTGCTGTTGCTGAACAGGTTCCATATGTTGTGGCGAATTATTGTTGCCATTACCGTTGTTAACCGGGGTCACCCTTGCAGGCATAACTTCAGGTTTGGTTGTAATAGTGCGCTGGGCTAATGGTTGTACTTCGGTAAGTGCGGCCGGTTTTGCAGGTGCAGGTACCGGTGCATTGGTTGCAGCGGCTGTACGTGTAACGGCAGGGCGGTACATTACCATGCTTCCGTCGTTGCCATAAGATGTTGCACCGGGGCCAGAAGCAGCTCCTACTTTTATAGGAGTAATGGTTGTGCCTGTTGCTCTTCCTACTTCAGCAGAGTTAGGTCCTGCAGCGTAGGTAACACGGCTGGTATTATCGGTGTATGATGTGTTGATGATGGTAGAACGGGTCACATAATCGTGGTTGTTCTGCCTTGGAGCATAATACTGGCTTGGGTTATTGTATGTGATGTATTGTTGTTGAACAAAGCACCATCTTTCTGCAGGAGGGTTGTATGAATTATAGTTGTTCCAGCCGTAACCGTAACCCAGCGGAGCCCATCCATAATATCCGTCACATTGCCTCCACGATACCCATGCTGGCCCCCATTGGGTGTCAGGAATCCAGAACCATCCATAGTAAGCATCATATTCCCAACGGCCATAATGGAATGGAGCCCATCCCCAACGGTAATCAGAAGCCCATGTCCAACCGTATTCGGTATAAACCCAGTGTCCGCCGGTAGAATAAGGTGTAAAGTCGGCACCGGCTGCAGGCATCCATACATACCCGTAGGCGCCATAATTTACCCATTGGCCATAAGGGCTAAGTTCGTCATAGAACGACTGAACTGTAACCGGTTGGCTATAGCTATTATTATAAGCGGGTTGAGGCTGTTGAGCCTGTGCTCCGTTCATTGTATTATAGGTAGGCTGTTGCTGTTGATATTGTTGAGGTTGCTGAGCCTGAGCCTGGTTTACAGTATTGTAAGTAGGCTGCTGCTGTTGGTATTGCTGCTGCTGTTGCTGAGGCTGGTTTTGGTTTTCGTAAACCACTACCGTAGTAGCCGGTGCAGGTTGCGCCTGGTTAACTGTATTGTAGTTAGGAGCAGGTGCCGGCGCAGGGGCGGGGGCCTGTTCATATACTGTAGGTTGTGGTGGCGGCGGATTTACAGGGGTAGTTTCGTACACCGTGCAAGATGCCAGGCTAAGCAGGCAAACCGCGGTTAAAATCTGTTTTAGTGTTTTCATGTTGGAGGTTATTAATTACTATTAACTACTCATTTACAGTACAAATGTAAAAGTATAAAATGAATGTTATATGAAGATTTAATGCTTTTCAGCATTTTTCAACATGTTATAACTTAAATAAGGGCATAACAGATAACTAATAAGTAATGTTGCCACTTACAAAAAATGTAGTTGAAAAGGCCACATAAGAAATAGAGCAAAATGTTATTGTTCCTGTTCCGCCTGTACCTATAGCAACATAAACTTTACCACCTGCATTAACCGCATAGCTATTGTTAACCAAAATTGTACAATCGTATGGGTTAGGGTCTGATGAAAGAGTTGTAGGATCGTAAACAGTAGTATAAATACCGTTAACCGGGGCAGCGGTAAAATAAATATTCACAAATTCAGAAGAACCATTTTGGGTTTCAATACCAACATTACCATATTGTGCAGAAGTGTTATCGTAATAGATATAAGTCATTGCATAAGTAACTTTATTATCTACTACACTGTTAGCGGGTATTGTGCCTGCACAAGGTGCATATTCAGGTGTGGCCGAAGGGACAGTGTATTTAAAGTTAGTGCTGACAACATAGCCAAAGCTATTGGTTGCAAAACATTTTATATAGTATGTGCTGTCGGGTATAAGTTTTATGACTACCGAAAATTGCCCCGAGGTAGGCGGCGCCCCAACCTGGTTAACCAATATATCGAATGAAGGTTGTTCGTCGTATGCAAATCCAACATTCTCAATACCGCTGGCACCGGTGTTTGTTACTTTTCCGGTTAATAATACCGAATCGTTGCCATAAAATTTTGCCGAAACAAATTGCACCGAAGGCAATGCTTCGTCGTAGGTATATTTAGTGCATGACCAGTTAACGGTAAAGCAAACAAAAGCGAGCAGGATAAGTAAATGGCGTTTCATGAGTGGTTAGTTTATGTAATATTTAATGCCTATATATGTTTTCCAGTACGATTGAGCATCAACAGTACCGGTAAAACTCATGCTTCTGCCAAAGCCTCCCGTAAGTGATATTTGATCATTAAGTTCATATTGCAGCCCTATTCTTGGTATTATGGCAAGTGCCCAATAGGTATCATTTGTTATGCTCGATTGTATAAGGGTTTCTGCATAGTAGTCATCACTAATACTTATAACATAAAAGTAAAGATCGAGGGCCAGTATAGGTGAGAATTTTTTATCGGGGAAAAAAGTGAATTCATTTCTCAGTCCTATCGGGTATAATTCATAGCTATGTATCACTTCGTAGCCCGGAAGTACAGCACCACCAACTGCGTATGTCTTGAATGTATCCTGTGTCGGGCTCAGTCTGCAATAACCAATACTCGCCCCAAAGTGATAATGACTGTCAACATCGCCGGTATTAAATACAAATTCGAAACTGGGTGCCGGTTTTAACAGGTATTTAGTATCTCCTGAAGGAGCCATTAAGCCCAGGTTAAATTCATACTGCCCATAGCTTTTGTTAAAGCCTAAAAAAATTAATAAGCAGGCAAAGCGTAATAGTGGTTTCATGTAGTTTTATTGAGCGGTTCTGCAACAAATATAAAAGAAACCCCCAAATGCAGCACTTTATTACATGAAAATAAGAAAATAGACTTAATCCTTATAAGTAATAGTAATTCAGGCGCCTACTAATTGAATGCAAATTTGTGATTTACTGTTTTGCACCCGGTGTGCAAACATTATTCAAGAATTTTTTAGGATCCATTTTAAAAGTTTCTCTGCAATTGTAGTTGTCAAAATAATAGGTCGTTTTCTCATACTTCCAGTCGTAGGAACTGCCCATTTTAACTTTCATGCCACATACAGGGCACAGGGTACTATCGCGTGCTACTTTAGTTGGTGGGGTTTTGCTTGCCTGCTTATTTGTGAAAGCGAAAGAAATAGATAAACATAGAATTGCTAAAACGGCTATGCTATAAATGTGTTTTGATCTCATGGTATTGATGTTTTTGATTTGTATTGTAAAGCTACCTGCTTACTACCAGCATTGGAATGATAAGCATCATAAGGGCATATGATATGTATGTTTCCCGCGAAATGGGGAAGTATGCTTTTAGTTAATCACCTCGAAAAAGCCTTGCTTTACGTTAAAATGGATGGCTTTATCTTTAAATTGGTTTATGCCCAAAACTCCATCACATTCAAACAGGGTGTCTTCGTTATGCGGATCCTGCGATACATTTTTCAGTACCAGTTGCTGCCCGCCTGCTTTTAGTTTAATAAGCGGAAAAATGAGAGTGTTCATTCTTCTTACTCCGCCGGCAGAGCCTAAGGCAATGGTTTTTCTTTTTGCCTTATTGGTGTCTACACGTGCAAGGTAAGCTTTGTAAACACCCGGGCTGTCGGCGCCGGTATCTAAAAAGAAAGTAAAGGGAATCGTAGCGGCTGAATCGGTGCAGGCAATAAAGGGCTGGCCAAACCAATAAAAATTGTTCTTTTCGCTTTTGTTAGCATCAGCCGGTGCTAAAGTTATTTCGCGGGTCTTATTGTTTACAGTTACATCTAATTGTTGTAAAAGGTTCCAGCCAATAATGCCATCTATTTTTAAAACGCGTATGCCCAGTATCCTGAACTCGAGATCTTTTTGACTTAGAATAGTGCATTGGTGGTTGCGCACTTTTAAATTACCGATCTCTAAACTATCTATTATAGCAGGTGAAAGATTAACCACATTTCCGCTGGCGGCCAATGCAACACCTATATCATTCCGGTGCATTTTAACTTTACATGCTTCAGCAGTTGTTGAAGAAAGCACAGTCATACCCGCGCCGGTATCGAACCAGAAGTGATATGTTTTGCCGTTTATCTTCACTTTTATCATAGGTGTGCCCGATGAGCTTGGTTTAAATGGTATGGTGGTAGCTTGTGCCAACGATAACTTTTCATCAGGATGTTTTATAAAGAACCTTGCCATAACAAGATCGGTGGTGTCTTCACCTGCAGTACATTTATGCAGTTTATATGCTTTAATAATAGTGTTCCAATCCTGTTCAAAAAGGCTGAGGTTAATGAGCGCTTCAAACAAACCGGCGGTATCGTGGCATACAACCGAGAAGTTGCCATCGATTGTATACAGGGCTTTTTCGTATTGCCCGGCGCGTATCTCTGTTTTAACTTCCTGCTTAAGGCTATCGACAAATGTTTGTCCGAAGCCGGTTATTGAAAACAAAAGAAAAACCCCTATCAGTAAATTCCGCATATTTGTTTATGAAGGAATAAAGATACTACTATTATTTTTTTACCACAAAGACGCTAGAACGCAAAAATGTTGCCATCAAGATATCCCCCACTGGAGGGGGAAGGGGGAGGAATACATTTTACTGCAGTGAACGCAGAGCTAATACACGCAGAGTGCCGCAGAGTTTTTGATTGCCAGTTATTATTGTTATATTTGATAATATAAACCGCTAGCATGAAAAAACTACTACTCGTATTTCTTTTAATCTTTATGTCCTTAGTTTCTAATGCTCAATTAAAAGAGGGGGTATTTAGAATTGCAGGAGGAGGTGGAGAAACCTATGCGGCTTCTATGATACAAACAACTGATGGTGGATATGCAATAACCGGGTGGACCAGTTCGTATGGTGCTGGAAGCTGGGATGTATATATGGTAAAGTTGGATTCATATTTTAACATTGAATGGACTAAGACTATTGGTGGAAACAACATTGATGTAGGAAATTCAATAACTCAAACTAGTGATGGTGGTTATGTAATTGTAGGGTACACAGGTTCTTACGGAGCTGGTAATTATGATGTTTACTTAATAAAATTAGATTCGATTGGTAATGTAAAATGGACGAGGACAGTTGGTGGTACTGGATATGATTATGGTAATTCTGTCGTTCAAGCAAAAGATGGAGGGTTAGTAATTTCGGGGTACACCGGATCCTTTGGGGCTGGTAGTTATGATGTTTATGTTGTGAAATTAGATTCTGTAGGTAATTTGAAATGGACAAAAACTATTGGCGGAACAGGAGATGATGAAGGTAATTCAATAACATTGACTAAAGATGGAGGATATGCAATTACTGGTGGGACTCAATCATTTGGTGCTGGTAAAGAAGATGTTTATGTTGTGAAATTAGATTCACTAGGCAACCTTAAATGGACAAAAACAATTGGCGGAACTGGCGATGATGCAGGTAATGCAATAATTCAAACTAATGATAATGGATATGCCATAACAGGGCAATCTGATTCTTATGTTGGAGGAGGTCTCGATGAATATATAGTTAAATTAGATAGTACAAGTAATCTTAAATACGCAAAAGCTATTGGCAATGGATATGAAGAGGGTAATTCAATCGTCCAAACCTTGAGTGGTAGTATAGTATCAGTTGGATATACGAGCGAATATACTTATTCTACAGGAAGTTCAAATGCAGCTTATATTGTAGAACTTGATACATCTGGAAATTTGGCAAGCACCGAGGCAATTGCTGTGGAGTATTATACTCAAGGTAATTCAATCGTCCAAACTAAAGATAAAGGTTTTGCTATAGCCGGAACATCAATTTTTGGTTCTGATATTTTGATGTTTAAACTTGACGTTGGGTTTAATATTTGTGTGCCAACAGGTGTTGGTGGCTCAATCGTATCAGGTGGTTCAGTAAGTAGCGGAGGTATAGTTGGCACTGGAGGTACTATTACAAGTAAAGACAGTGGAAGAGTAAGTAGTGGAGGAACAGACAGTAGCTTATGTAGTGTGCTGGGAATAAATAATATTCGACCGCCAGAAAATGATGTAAGGATTTACCCCAACCCAAGCAACGGAGTTTTCTCCATTCAATTAAAAGGTAATAGTGAAAAGTTAAAAATTGAGGTATACAATGTATTGGGAGAGCAGGTCTATTCTCAATTCACCATTAACAACGCACAATTTACAATTGATCTTGGCGTTCAGCCAAGCGATATTTATCTTTATCGTATTACTTCTGAAAAAGGAGAGTATGTTGCGAGTGGGAAATTTGTTATACAGAAATAAAAAGGCCCAATGTTAAGCCAAAATTAATTTCGATTAAAGAAGCTTTTTTTTCTACATTGTTTTAGGATGTTGTAAATCAATTTATTTATCGCTGCGAATCGAAATTTTTCCTGCTTACTACGTAATTTTACGTATTGTTTGTAAAAATAAATTGGTATAATTTCGCCCGTGTGAAAGAAAATTACACGGAGGAAATTATGGGAGTACAGGAATTCAATGAGTTGCCATTGGGCGAACAGGCTATAATATTATGGGATAAGGGCAAACTTTTCCAGGTATGGCAGCAGGATGAGAAATACAAAATAGGTATTTACCTGCTCAATAACTCAATAGTATCGGTAACCTACAATCCTAAAACAGGCGATATAAATACAATTGCCATGTGGGGCACAGTGGTAAATAAGAGCATGGTTTTAGAAAACGCTTTACGTAATTAAAACACTTCTCCGTGTGTCATGCTTATTAACTTATCTGCTAATAGCGGAAGGACTTTTAGCATACCGATAGAGATATTGGTTAAATAATTTTTCCCGAATAGTTGCTGTAGGCTTGCCCCGGTTTTTATACGTTGTGCAAAATTTTTGTTCCACTGTTTTTCGTAAAGTGTGTACAACTCTTCCCGGCTTATAGTGCCGTTAATAAAATTGTTAATGAGCGATGCTGCAATAAAAGAAGCGTGCATGGCCATGCTCATACCATTTCCGCATAAAGGTGCAATGGTACCGGCAGCATCTCCCAGCATAATAACACCATTTTCTATTGCTGACTTTTTACTGAAACTAACCTGTGAAATAGTTAATGGCTCCTGGTATAAAAACTCCGACTCCGTGAAATACTTTTTCAGAAACGGATTTTTCATTACTATGTTCTGTTCCATTGCCTTAATGCTATTGCCGCTCTTTGCAAGGTTTTCAGAATCGGTAAGATAGCAGAGGCAATATTTATCGCCATCTACCTTCGATATGCCGCAATAACCATTTTCAAAGTTGTGCAGTTCAATACGGTTTGCGGGTAGGGTTGCCTTTACATGATATTTTACAGCGACATAGTTTTTTCTTCCCTTATGTTGAGGCTTAGCCCGCCCTAAGCTTTTTTCAACCGATGAGCGCTTACCGAATGCACCACAAACAATTTTGGCGCTATAGTTTTGTGTAGTGGTCTTTACAGTAAACGAATCTGCTTCCCGCACTACATCATTTACTTTTGTGTTCTCGAATAATACAACACCTTTCTTAATTGCCAATTGTGCCAATTGTGAATCTAACGTGTAGCGGCTTATGCCAAAGCCACCCATGTCAAGCTTCCGCAATATTGAATTTCCGTTTGGTGCCGAAACTTTTAGCTCAGTAATATAGGGTGCGCCTGAAAGATCTATACCAAGCCTTTGCAGAAATGCATGGCTTTCCATAGAAATATATTCTCCGCATACTTTATTAAAAGGGTATTTTTCTTTTTCGAATAATACAACCGCCCTGCCCATATCGGCAAGCTGAATGGCAAGTGTAAGCCCTGCCAGCCCTCCGCCAATAATGGCACAATCAAATGCATTATTGTTCATTAGGGTATATTGTAATTAAATGCCTGAAGGCCCACTTGTTTTGAATGGTGTATTTTTTTATGCCTGCCTGCTGCAATATACTGCGCCATTCTGTTTTTTTAAATCCGCGCAATACCGATAGCGGAGCATCATTCTTTACCATCACCGATTTAGAGAATAACCCGGTAAGAATTTTAATACTGTAATAGGCGATAGGGTTTCTTTCCAGGTCGTTAATAACAAATATGGCGCCATTATTATTGCATAACAATATAAACTCAATGATTTCTTTTTCAGTAAAATGATGGCAAAATAATGATGCATGAACAATATCAACTTTCTTTGACATAGAAAAAACAGTTCTGAAATCGGCACAGGTAAAAGTTATTTCGGGGTAGGGGGCGCAATTTTTTTGCGCGTAAGCAATGCAATCGGGCAACAGGTCAATGCCATTTAAACCCAGTTGGTAGTCATTACTGTTGGCCCATATATCGAGTGCTTTAAGTGAGTCGCCGCCACCGCAGCCAATATCAATAAGGTTGTATTGTTTTGATTTGTCTGTTACAACAGCTGCCACGCCATCAATCGAAATTTTGTGGCCGCCCAGTTTGCTGTTAATTATTTCGAGCTCTTTAAGGTTTTGGTAAAGATCGGCCTTATCAATTACAGCTTCATCTAATAATTCCTTTTTATATGACCTGTGTTTAAACATTCTCCAATATAGCAGATTCCATAGTAAGGCCGGGGCCAAAGGCAACACAAAAAGTTTTTTCAGGCTTTTTTGTTTTAACCTTATTGTCCATCATGTCCTTCAGTACAAATAATATGGTTGGCGATGACATATTGCCGTAGTTCTTTAGTGTTTTATACGAGCTTTCTAAATCAGAAGCATCAAGGCCGAGTTCTTTTTGTATTACGCTCAGTATCTTCTTTCCGCCCGGGTGTATGGCCCAATGGGTAATATCCTGTTTCTTTATTTTCAATTTGCGTGCAGCTTCGGTAAATAGTTTTTTAATGCTTTGCTCTATCAGTTGCGGAATGTCTTTGCTAAGCGTCATCAAAAATCCGGTTGACGATAACTGCCAAACCATATCGGCTTTTCCGTTTAAATCAACCTGTGAGTAAAAACCTGAAATTTTAAAACCGTGCATTTTCTTTTTCGCTGCCGTTTTATCAGGTACTATTAAGGCAGCACTGGCTCCGTCGGCAAATAAAAGGTTCGATGTAATATTATCTATATCGTCTTTTTTCTGAAAATGGATGCTGCACAATTCAATGCAAACAATAAGCACCATTGCATCAGGGTTGCTTTTGCATATAGCATTGGCTTGTTTTAACGCATGTATAGCAGCATAACAGCCCATAAAGTTTATTGATGTGCGGTTAATAGTTGCATTCAACTTAAGCCATTGAACTATATCAACATCTAAGCCGGGCGCATACATGCCTGTGCAGGAAACCGTTATCAAATGGGTAATATCGGCAAGTTTTATTTTTCCTTTTACGCACTTGTTAATTGCTTCCACCGAAAGGCTCAGCGCATTATCGGTATATATCTTCATGCGTGCTTCCACATCGGGAGAAGACTTTGCTTTTGAGAAAAAAGTGCCTTTGCTTATGGGTAAAGAATAATCGGGCAATACCGAATACCGTGTTTCAATAGCACTGGTAGCATATAATGCCCGTAGCCTTCTCTTTTTTTGTTCGGGGAAGTCAAATAGTTCATTCATATATTCAGCTATATCGGCCTGCTTATGCTTATATGCCGGAACTGCTGTAGATATGTTTGCTATCACGCTCATTTTTTAAGGTTTAACAGCAATATGGTAATGAAACAAAAATTCATGCAGGTAGAAGCTATAAAATTCATGTTCATAGTATTTTGAAACGAAGCATAAGTTGTATCTTTCATTACTTTAAGGAACCACCATATAAAATAGACAATTACAGGGAATAGAAAAAGCTGGAACAATGCAAAATGCATAGTTTGTTGCATAGAATAAAAGTAGTAAAAAAGCAGCACGCTGGCTATGGTAAACATAGTGCCTGCAAAAACAAAAGTGCCTGTATAACCCAATTTGTAGCTAATGGTAATATCTCCGCTTGCCAGGTCGGCCTCGTGCTGGTAAACTTGCGTAAGCGGGTACACCCCCGCAATAAGAAAGGAACAGGCAAGCATGGCAGATACAAGGCCACTGGTGTATTCAACAGGGTTGCTGCTTATAGCGGTATATATCATCCAGAAGGTAAAGCCACCCTGGAAAAAGATAACGGTAAGAAAACCCAACACAGGCATTTTTTTTAAGCGGATGCCTTTGTAGCTATATGCCCTTGATGCCAGCATATAAGCCAGTACGCAAAAGAAAAACTGAATACTTACCATTAATGAAAGTGCCAGCCCCGTTATATCGAACAGTGCCGTTAGGTAAAATAAATTCTTAGTGGGCTTTGGTGGATTCTTTAATCCTCCTATGCTGGTTTCATCCTTATCCATATAGCTGTTATATCCATTGCTGGCAGGGTATATGAAGAGGTGGAGGGCGATGAAGCTTATAATAGCACTTTTAATATCAATACTTTTTACCTGGCTAAGTGCAAATAAAAACACCGGCATTAAAAAATAGGAGAACGGTATCCGCATTAACTTAATGGTGTTCTTATCAGGCAAAAATTTAACCGGCATGTGGTTTAATTTGAATTACTTAACCACAGGTACATAAAGATATATGGTAACGCTTTTGCTTGATGTGCCGACGGTATAGTTAACAGCGTCTATTGTAAATTGCCCTTTAAGCAAAGCTCCGGTAGCTGTTTTTGTAAATGTAAAAGGTATATCTATCTGTTTGGTTGCTGACTTAATTGTTAAGCTCCCTGTAACCACATAACCGGCAGTGTCGCTCTTTTTTATTTTAACTGACCTGAAAGTAATAAGCGGGTATGTAGAAGTATTGAAGAACTCCTGTTTTTCGCGCAGGTGGGTATTGCGCAATGAAATACCGGTAGATATAGTTTTCGGATCAACACTGGCAGTAATAGAACCCGTTTCAGGTTTGCTTTCATCGAAATTAATTGTAGCTATTAAACCTGAAAGGCTTCCGTCTACTTCGCCAAAAGGGCCGCTTGTTACAATTTTTATTGTTGCTTTGGCCGTATCAACTTTCCAGTTGACAGATTGTGCAAATGCATTTGCAGCCAATACCATTAATCCTAAAATCATTATCCCGCTTCTTGCGTTTTTCATTGTCTCTGTTTTGTTGCAAATATAGGCACATATATCTACTTCTCATCTTTATTGTTGCCTGAATTATACCCGGATAAATACCATAAAAATACCCCTGCAACCATTCGACTGCAGGGGTGTTTTATATGTTCATTATTTATGCTCTAACCTTTTCTTCGCCAATGGTTTTCCACCAGTCCGACATTGAATCTAAACTATAAAAAGAATCTACATATTTCTTTTGCAATTTAAACATGGCTGCAACCTGCGCATTTATATTATCGGCAAACTTCTTATTAAAGTTCAGGGCGAAATTCAGGTGCTCATTATAAAGTGCAACCATTTTATCCATGTTTTCTGCCGACAGGGCACTTGACTTATCAAGGTTTTCTTTTACAAGTTCAATAAGTGCGTTTGTTCCTTCTTTGGTGTTCATGTCTTCGCTTCGTAATGTTTCCATAAACCTGTTTGCGAAATCAATATTAAAATCCATACGCCTGGTATAGGCATCAATAATGGCATCCATGGTGGCTTCCGATAATTTAATGCCTTTGCCGAAGTTGTTTTTAAATGAACTGAGAATGGTCGTATCCATTTCTTTGTCGTAAAGCATTTTGCTGAGTGAGTCGAATGTTTTTTTGTTGGCCTCAATAGCCGAATCAAACTGTTTTGTGCTTGTTTCAACTAAGGTTTTAATACTCTCTTTTGAGCGTTGCGAAACATTATCGATGCTTTTTTTTAGTGTTTCAACCGGTTTGTGATTTGTGTTTTTCATGATTACTGGGTTTAGGTTAATATGTGTGCTGTTTTTTATTTGCTTATTAAAGTCGGGGCTACGAATGTATTACAGCAATTTAATTTGTGTTTGAAAATTCTGCTAACTATAAAAATTAACAAATGAATGCAAATAATCTGTCGGCGAAAAAATTAGGGCTTTTGGGTATCTTTTATCTTACAATGGCAACCATGTATTTACTCTTGCTCCAAAAGTCTTGAGGGTCAGTAATAATTATTTTATCGGGAGACGAGTGTGCAAGCTTGTAAGCTTTTTCGGGGTGAAGGGTTACCATTTTTACAAAACTGCCGGTAAGCGGTATTTCGTGGAGGCTGGTAAGGTCAGTAGTAGTAAAGCCCGACGAGTTCATATCTTGTTTTAGCACTGGTACGCGCCCTAAGCCTATTGCGCCGCCCTCTTCAATAATAATGCCTTTGGCTTTAAGCTCTTTTTCGGTACCTACTATATAGTAAATGGTATTGCTTGCGGTAGTCATTAAGCCAATTTGCGCGCGTTCCTGATTTATAACAGTTATGCTGTCGTTAAACTGTTGCGTTAAAGTGGTAAGTGAAGCTTTTGTTTTAACAAGTGTTACCTGCATGGCAGCAATTTCCGAATCTTTTTCATTCAGTTCTTTGCTCAGGTTTTCACCCAGATCAGCTAGTTCGTTATTACTTTCATTGGTTTGTTTTAATTTCATTTCCAGGTACATCAGCGCTCTTTGGTTGTTTAGCATCTTTGCTCCAATGGCCCGGAAATCACTCACCATTCCTGTATCCGATACTCCCTCGCGGTGCATTTTTAAAATGTGGGCCTGTTTCATAAGTGTATCAATACTGCCCTGTATCATATTTATAGATTTGATATAGGCCATAATGGATGAGTCTTTGTGCTGAACCTGTCTTATCATCAGCGAATCACCGGCATTTGGTTTTCCGGGCTGTGGCATTTGCTGCCTGTTACAGCTTATTATTGCAAACAGACCAACTATTATTATGCAGGCAAGTTTTTTCATTTATTAATGTCTTTTTAATAACGAGTTTTCTAAATACATCGGGTTGCCATACTCGTCAAATTCTATACTCTCGTCATTTTCAATAATATTGTTCTGCTGAGCATCATCCATGAAAAAACTAAAGAGGGATATTACCAGGTAAGATAAAAGTTTCATAGTTTTTTAGTTTACAGGGTTATTAATATTGACAATTAAAGTCTTCTTCAATGAATAATGATAAGGTACATAGTCATGGCTACCAACAGCAGCCCCATTCCCCATATAAATATTCCTTCAGCATGATCGCTGAACCAGTTTTTATTATGACGTGTGGTTTGCATAGTGTGTTATTTTTTATGCAAGGTAGAGCTGAAAGCCATTTTTATTTTCAATTAATCGATGAACGAAATAAAATTGTAGGTAAATAAATAAAATGGCTTAGTAGAACCTATAATACCGTAGTTATAAGCAGTTTGGTGCCGAAACAATTTCATTTTTGTGGCGTAAATTTGGGATAGAACCAAAAAACTATAGCCATGAGAAATATAAAAGCATCATTATTTGCGCTGATACTTGCGGGCGTGTTTACCTCTGCAAAAGCGCAAGACAATCCAGCTCCTGCACCGGCTCCTGTTCCGTCATATAGTCAACCAATAAGTGATTTTAACCCTCCTGGTTACCTTGCTTTTCATTTCGGACTTGCGCAACCAAACGGTATGTTCGCTTCAACATCGGGTACTGCTTACCGCGGTTATGCCATGCCGGGTACTGCGTTTAACCTTTCGGCAGGTGTACCTGTTTCAGGCTCCGACTTTGGTATTGCATTAATGCTGGGTTCTTACAGTAACCCGTTCAATGAAAATAAATATGCAGCCAATGTTCAGCAAACTGATGAGGCCCGTTCTTACTCGGCTGATATACAAGACGACTATGTTACCAGTAGTGTATTGGTAGGCCCGTTCTTTACTATACCTCTTAATAAAGTTTCATTCGATTTTAAAGCTTTAATTGGCGTGGCATTGTGCCGCTTACCTGAAGTAGGATATTCTGCTTACCAGTACAACCCTACTGTAGGCACTACATCAACCTATAGTTGGGATATTGCACCAAGCAACAGTTCTGCATTAGCCTACGGACTTGGAGCAGGTGTAAGGTATAACTTCGGTTATTGGGCCGTAATGGCCAATGCCGATTACCTGTATACCAACCCGATGTATAGCACCAATATGCAATATACCGATCCGGTAGGTAACCAATCGTACACAAATATGAATGGTAATATACCCATATCGCTGATGAGTTTTACTATTGGTTTTGGCTACCAGATAAGGTAAGCAGATGGATTCAATAAATAAAAAAAGAGGGTGTTTTTAATGCCCTCTTTTTTTATTGTGGGTTAAAGTATGTTATTGTATCACTGTTACTTTAATGGTTGAACTCCATTCTTTACCATAAGACCTGTGCAGCCCATCTGCAAATTGAAGAGTAAGCGTATGCTCTCCCGGGCTTAATTTAAGTGTATCTATAGTTTGGCCCTTTCCAAAGTGAAGGTGTGTTTCATCTTTAGGTACCATTTCTCCTTTCTCCACGTAGTTGCCGTCTATAATAAGGTGATGATGCCCTTTACCTTCGTTATAATCTCCGGCAGGTTCTAATGCCATACCGCGCACACCCATTTCAACTATTAGTGGTGATTTAACTTTATCTCCGTCGTTCAGGTTTACAAAGTAAACACCGTCTTTAGCTTCGGTTTTTGGCGATTGATTGCAGGCAATTATGGATGTTAATGCTAACAGCATAATTAAAAGTTTGATTTTCATGGCTTATTGGGTTTTGGTTTTAATGCAATATTATTTGCAACTCAGGCAATTGCTGAAATTTTTCTTTAAACAGATTAAAAATAAAGGTTAACGATGAGAAATTATTGTTGAAATTATTGTTTATCATATTAGTTTTATTTCTCCGTATGCTTGTATGCCTGAATTTTAGTTTTCAAAGATGAGCGTATTTATGGGTTTAATAGTTGCATAAAGCCTGAAGATGCTTACATAATTTACATGTTTTAAAATACCGGAAACTTTTACCGATTTATTCTGATTGTTTAAAGAGTTTTTTTTTGCACTGGCAGAAATTCCGGAACAAAGAAATGTTTTGGTAATTACCTTGCAAAAAAGTTAAGAGTATAAAGATTGTTTAACCCTTAAAATTAAATGCCATGATTACAAAAAAAATAGCGCTGTTCGGAACCAATGAAGCATTGGTAAGGCGCGTGGCTGAAGAAGCCTTGAAAAGGGGCCATAGTGTTACGGCAGTTATACCGCCAAACACCAATTTAAAATTGAAACACCATAAGCTGAACGTTGTTTCATGTAACCTGGCAAGCGGAAGTGAAATGAGTAAACATGCACGATATCACGATGTGGTGATGTGTTTGCATGAACCTGAATTGGCTCATCCCAAAAAACATGTTAAGGCTAATAAGGCTGTAATTGAAGTGGCAAAAAATAATGGCATACACCGCATCATATCATTGGGTCATCCCATATCTCTTAAAGTAGATGATTCAAAAGAATCGTATGACTTATGGAAGGCTGTTACAGATGCCCAGCATGAAACACTGAAGCTTTTTAAGAATGAGTTTTGGCTCAGGTGGGAATATTTACACTCGCCCGAGTTGAGCCCACATAAAAAAGATGAAAAGCATTTTGTAAATAAGGAAATATACCTGAGCAATCCTGAAGGTACAAACAGTGCAATAAAACTAAACAAGGTTATTGATGCTTTGCTTGAGGAAGCAGAGAAAACCGAGTTTATATGGGAAGAAGATGAAATTATAATATAAGTTCTTATCCCTAGTTATGAGCCCTCTCTGCAAGATGGAGCAGAGGGGGCTCTTTTTTTTAATTAAAGTGCCGAACAAAAGTGTTCCTTAATTAATGTCTAATAATAGAAATGGCAAGCATCGCCACAAAAATACCCATTGCCAAAACACATATTAAGTCAATGTGTCCACTAAACCAGTTTTTCTTTGAGAGTTCCATAATGGTTGAATTTAAATAGTTTGTATTATTTTAAATTATATGCCTGCAAGTTACCATGAGTAATTACGGGTGTCTGTGATATATGTCAGGTTTAAAGCTGATTTTTATACAGGATGGAAAGGGTTATAAAATAAAAGAGTGAAATTGCAGGCAGAAAGCCCGCAATTTCACTAAAGCATCAACAAAATAGCCATTACAATTCGCCCTTGGTCAAGAGGAACCTGATATAGGTCTACTATACAGTATGATGCTTTTCTTCTCCAATGTTTTTCCACCATTCAGTTACCATATCAATACCGGGGAGCTTGCTTGTGTTTTTATTCTGCAGGGTAAATAAGGTGGTGATTTGCGAGTTAATATTATCGGCAAATTTTTTGTTGAAGTTCAGCGCCAGGTTAATATTGCAGTTATAAGCTGAAACTGTTTTCTTCATGTTGTTCATGGAAAGTTCATTCGCTTTATCGAGATTTTCTTTCACCAGTTCAACAAGTTTCCCGGTGCCTTTTTTTGTGCCGTAGTCATCACTCTTAATCAAATCGATGAATTTTTTAGTGAAATCTGTTGAAAGATCAGCCTGACTGGTATAAGAGTCTATAATAGTATCAATGGCGCTTTCCGATAATTGAATACCTTTAATAAATGCCGACTTGGCCGCGCTTACA
>JABCZW010000004.1 GCA_013289475.1 Bacteroidota bacterium | reverse complement strand
ATTCAGGAATCATTTTCAAATATACTTTAGCAGGTACACTTACTACTTTGGTTAACTTTAATGGTACAAATGGCGCAGGGCCGCGTGGCAGTCTGATACAGGCTTCTGACGGCAACTTGTACGGAACAACGCCCACTGGTGGCTCCTATGGTTTCGGAACCCTATTTAAATGTACGACATCTGGCGTATTAACCACATTGCTCAATTTTAATAGCTCCAATGGAGCTAAACCATTTGGCAATTTATTAGAAGTAACCCAGGGTCCATTAACTGTAAATAAAATAACTGACGAAGGCATTGTAAATATTTACCCAAACCCGGGCAAAGGATTATTTACTGTCTCATTAGGGACCTTAAATGAAAACACAAAAATTGAAATTTATAGTGTATTGGGAGAAAAAATATTTGAGAAAATATTCCGACAGGTTAATGGTCTTGAATTAAACCTGAGCGCTCTGCCAAATGGCATTTATTTTGCCCGGATAATTACCAATCACACAATCACCAAAAAGATTGTACTAGATAAGTAATAATATAAGTTCTTCAATAATTTCACGCTTCCTTTTTCTCCCATTTCATTACTGCAATTACATCACCGGGATGATGTTTTTCGCAAAAGTTTTCGCTCTTATACTTTAATGATATAGGGTATTCCTTTATTTCTTTAAATCCCATCTTGTTAAAGAAACCGGGAATAACAGTTACGAGATAAACATCCTGTTTGACTTCCGATAAAAGGTTCTTGACTATAGCTTCTCCCAATCCTTTACCTCTATATTCCTTAACTACTCCCACAGAACATAGCTCAATACAATCATTATGCTTCTTCAATCTACCAAAGGCAGCTATTTCATTATTGTATAAAAGAATCTTAAACTGCTCTTTGGAAATACCTGAGTCATCAAGCCCGTATTCTTTCAAAAAGCTTTTTATATGGATAAGCTCAGCATCATTCGGTTCACGAATAATTACTTTGCTCACAGCTTAGGAAATATCTTTAAGCTCATATCAAGGCTTTTAACACTATGAGTAAGTGCCCCTACCGAAATATAATCTACCCCCGTTAAAGCATATTGCTGAATATTATCTCTGGTAATTCCGCCTGATGCTTCTGTTTTATATTTACCATTTATCAGCTTCATGGCTTTAACCATTTCTAATGGAGAGAAGTTATCGAGCAAAATTCGCTGCACGCCTCCTGCTTTCAATACCTCTTTCACCTCATTCATATTGCCTGCCTCAATTACTATATCGAGTTTCTTTTGGTTCTGCTTTAAATATTTATGGGTAGAATCTAATGCCTGTTTTACTCCACCTGCTACGTGTATATGATTGTCTTTTATCAATATCATATCATACAACCCCCAACGGTAGTTGGTTGCACCACCAATATGCACCGCCCATTTTTCGAGCAGGCGAATGCCCGGGGTTGTCTTACGGGTATCGATCACTTTTGCTTTGGTGCCGTGGCATAGTTCTGTCAGTTCGTGTGATTTTGTTGCAATGCCACTCATGCGTTGCATGCAGTTAAGCACAAGCCTTTCTGCCATTAACAAAGAACGTGCAGGACCCTTTACGTAAAAAGCAATATCGCCATTCTTAACTGCTTTTCCGTCCTTGATCTTTACTTCAACCTTAATTTCAGGTACACCCTTCGACAAGCTCAGGGTGACATCATGCTGTGCTTGCAGGAGCATCAACTCCTCTGTCTTTCTAAAAATTAGTTGAGCCAGTTCAACACCTGCAATAATACCATTGTCTTTTACCAACAACCGGCCTTCTGCCATAGTGTTGGCAGGAACTGTTGCAAATGAGGTATGGTCACATTCGCCAACGTCTTCCTTTAAGGCAAGGTCGATAAATGCATTGAGTTGCTTTATAAAAGCGGGTGTGTGGAATATGTGTTTACTTGTTGCCAAAACAGGAATATATTTGCCAAAAATATGCAATCTGATGAAAGTAACGCTAATAGCTATAGGCGACCATGAAGATAAATACCTGGCAGAGGGCTTCGAACTTTATGCCAAACGTCTGCAGCACTATATTTCATTCGATACCCAGATAATACCATCGTTAAAGAAAAAAGGCCAGAGCAAAGAAGCCATTATGCAGGCCGAGAGCAAGGAAATATTAAAAAAAATAGCCCCTGCCGACCTGCTTATATTATTAGATGAAAAAGGAAAAGAATTTTCATCGGTTGAACTGGCTGCCCAAATGCAGAAATATTTTAACATGCCGGGCAAAAAAATGTTTTTTTTAATTGGTGGCGCTTTTGGCTTTTCTCAGGAAATATATACAAGGGCCAATCAAAAAATATCTCTATCGAAGCTCACCTTTAACCATCAAATGGCAAGACTATTTTTCCTTGAACAGCTTTACAGGTCAATGACCATTTTAAAAGGAGAGCCCTATCATCACTAAGAAGGCTTATTTAACCATGTACATTATGATAAGCAGGGTCAGTATCTCTTGTCATTTTCCACTTTAATTTGCTATGGTCTTTTGGGCAGATGCCATTACGTGTAGTATCATACCCGCATTTAGGGCATTCGTAAAATGTATGCGTATACTCCTGCTTACGATTGTCCATTTTACATTCGTCTTTACTTTTTGTCTTTGCAGCCGGTTTAGCTGAAGGTGTGGCATGTGCATTAGCGCTACCCGGTGAACTAACAGAAGGTTTAACTTTAACTGTATTTGCAGGTTTAGCTTTAGTCTGGCAAAAGCCCGAAACAGTAAAACCGCAAAGGAGAATGAGTGTGAGTGTGGTTTTCATGGTGTGTATTTTTCTTCAAACTTCGGCAGGTACCATGAAGTTTTTATGAAGATGTTTGGAAGAAATTAGTAAATTGTATCTTTGTAAGAACCACCCTATCAAACCATGCGTATCATAAGATTCCTTTCTCTCTCATTATTTTTCCTGCCTTGTTTTTCTTTTGCTCAGGAGCCTGTGCAGGAAAAAGTTCCTCAATCAATCCTTAATAAGTTCGATTCCATTTTTCCGGAGGCAAGGAACACTACCTGGAAGGTAGTTAATTATCCTAAGGGATACCCCGAGCCTTTCTGGTATTTCCAACCGTATACTGCCACTTTCAGGTATACTTATTTATCGAACCTTCTGCCAAAAAATTACCGGGTTACCGGAACCAGGTGGACAAAGAATGGCCTTGATGAAATAAAGCTATTATATGATAGCTCGCGATCGGCAAGGCTGGCCGCTAATGGTGCAACCTATTACGTAGTAAAAAGACCGGCTTTCACCCATTGCGTTGCAGATTCTGAAGCAGTTTGTCATGTTGGTTTTGATAATGCAGGAAATATAAAGATCACCCAAATATCAATAAAGGATAGTTTGATCAAATATTCTCTTGTAATAGATGCTTCTCACTCAATCAGAACGACTGTTTTTTCAATTGATAGCTTAGAGCTTTGGCCCACGACAAAAGTATTTACCCCAACACGAGTTTATGCAGCATTCTTTGATTCAGCAGAAAGCCCTTATTACCCATACAATAAATATGCGTATGCCGATATATATTTAAATGACTCTGCCCAGGTATCACAAAAAATGTGGGGATATATTAAAAAACATTATCCCGCCAAGTGTCAATTCAATTATGCTATGTTACGCTTAAGCAAAGAAGGAATTTCTATAATTGATGTTGCACTGGTTAGAAAGAAAAGATGGGCCTGGGTTAGATTTGATCACAATAGCGTACTTATAGACCGGGGCAGGTTTAAAGACTACCGGTTCAATCCCATATCAACCATTATCCAATAGGTGCTAAAGAAGCCTTTATCTATCGAAAACATTCCTGTTCTGCCACCGCCCGCTAAAGTGGTGTCGTTCGGGGCAACCATTAAAGCATGGCCAAAATTGGCAACATCGTAAAAGATTATCTGCTCGGTGCCTGAAGCATCGCAGTACGATTTACGGGAAATATCGGGTTTACCATCAAAGGCCGGTACATTTTTGGTTGGCACAGTATCGCAATGTAATAGCGGAGCCCATTGCTTAACCAAGAGGTAAGCATTTTTAGCGTTTACCACCATATCTTTCTCCCCTTGCATAATTATCATTTTAGGATACTTGCCTTTATAGTCGGGGTTTTGCACTATAACATGCCCTGCCAGTTCCTGCGAAGGTGCATCTTTGGGGTTTTCCATAAACGACATGGCATTCATAACATTTAAACCGGGCGTGTATGGACCGCCTGCCAATATTGCACCCATATTAAACTGGTAAGGGTAATCGGCCATTAGCGCCACACCCATTGCTGCCCCGGCTGAAAGTCCGTAGACAAATACTCTGTTGGTATCAACCATCAGGCTGTCGGTGGCATAGTCTATCATCTGCTTTATCGAGAATACTTCCCCTTTATCCTTTGTATTATCATTTTCTTCAAACCAGTTAAAGCAGCCTGAAGGGTTATTCAAGGTTTTTTGCTGTGGGTAAATAACGTAAAAACCATAGGTCTCGGCCAGCTCATTCCAGCCCGATTCTTTTGCCATACTTGCCGCACTTTGGGTACAACCATGCAAGGCAATTACCAAAGGCAGCTTACCATGCTTTTCGGCTGCAATTTTGGGCTCATATAAAAACATTTTAAGGTTACCGGGGTTCGAACCGAAGTTCTTTATTTCCAACATATCTCTTTGTCCGTTTACATTCATTCCGAGTAACACCATAATTGCCAGGCATAAGCTTCTCATGGGGCCAAAAGTAAGAAATTAGTATAGAGATGTGAGTATTGGGTATTGAGAAGTTTCCTCCCCCCTTCCCCCTCCAAAGGGGGATAAATCTCACCCTTCCGCTGCGCTGCATCCCTCTCCTTGGCAAGGAGAGGGGCAGGGGTGAGGTGTCTGCCACGCCCTGTCATACCTCTGCCATTTTTACACTATAAAGGCTTGGCATAATAATTGATATACAATCCAGTAGAAAGTGATAAAGTTTTTAAAGTTCATAAAGTTAAAAGCAAAAAGTCAAAGGACTTTAGAAACTTTAAGAACTTGATGAACTTTATAAACTAAATAGGTAAACTTTAAAAACATTATAAACTAAATAATATGAGTAAGATCATTGGAATTGACTTAGGAACCACGAACTCTTGCGTGGCGGTGATGGAAGGTAGCGAACCTACCGTAATAGCCAACAGCGAGGGCAGGCGTACAACCCCTTCTATAGTAGCCTTTGTAGAAAACGGTGAACGTAAGGTAGGTGACCCGGCTAAGCGCCAGGCTATTACCAACGCAAAAAAGACCGTTTATTCTATTAAGCGTTTTATGGGGCATACCTTTGCCGAAGTAAAAGACGAATTAAGCAGGGTGCCTTATACTGTTGTTAATGATAACAACACCCCGCGTGTACAGATTGACGACCGTAAATTCACCCCTCAGGAAGTTTCGGCTATGATACTTCAGAAGATGAAAAAGACTGCTGAAGATTACCTTGGCCACGAAGTAACCGAAGCGGTTATTACCGTACCTGCGTATTTTAACGATGCACAACGCCAGGCAACCAAAGAAGCAGGCGAAATTGCAGGCTTAAAAGTACGCCGTATTATTAACGAACCTACTGCTGCAGCATTGGCTTATGGCTTAGACAAAAAGCATAAGAACATGAAAATTGCAGTGTTCGACTTAGGTGGTGGTACATTCGATATATCTATCCTTGAATTAGGCGATGGTGTATTTGAAGTAAAATCGACCAACGGTAACACCCACTTAGGTGGTGATGACTTTGACCAGGTTATTGTAGACTGGTTAGCTGACGAATTTAAAAAAGATGAAGGCCTCGACCTCCGCAAGGACCCAATGGCGCTTCAACGTTTAAAGGAAGCTGCTGAAAAGGCTAAGATCGAACTTTCAAGTTCTACATCTACCGAAATTAACCTGCCTTATATTATGCCGGTTGATGGTATGCCTAAGCACTTAGTGAAGACACTTTCAAAAGCAAAATTCGAACAATTGTGCGATAAGCTTATACAGGCTTGCTTACCTCCTTGCGAAAAGGCAGTAGCTGATGCCGGTGTTAAGGTATCGGATATTGACGAAGTTATTCTGGTAGGTGGTTCTACACGTATACCTGCAATACAGGCTTTAGTTGAAAAATACTTTGGCAAAACTCCTTCGAAGGGTGTTAACCCCGATGAAGCAGTTGCAGTGGGTGCAGCAGTACAAGGTGCCGTATTAACAGGCGAAATAAAAGATGTGTTGTTACTTGACGTAACTCCGCTTTCGCTGGGTATTGAAACATTAGGCGGTGTAAGCACCAAGCTTATAGAATCGAACACTACCATACCTTCGCGCAAATCTGAAACCTTTTCGACCGCTGCTGATAACCAGCCTTCGGTAGAGATACATATAGTGCAAGGCGAACGCCCTATGGCAAAAGACAACCGCACACTGGGCCGCTTTATATTAGACAGTATTCCACCTGCACCAAGAGGTACCCCTCAAATTGAAGTAACCTTCGATATTGATGCTAACGGTATATTGAATGTATCGGCAAAGGATAAGGCAACCGGCAAAACACAACACATACGTATTGAAGCAAGCTCAGGTTTAACTGATGCCGAAATTAAACGTATGAAAGAAGAAGCCGCTGCCAATGCTGAAAGCGATAAGAAAGCGAAAGAAGAAATAGACAAGTATAACGCTGCCGATGCGCTCATCTTCCAGACTGAAAAGCAAATGAAAGATTATGGCGACAAGGTATCGAAAGATAAGAAAGAGCCTATCTTAAAAGCGCTTAGCGATTTGAAAGACGCACATAAGGAAAAGGACATGGCTAAGATGGAAACAGCTACCACTGCGCTTAACACCGCATGGCAGGCTGCATCGGAAGAAATGTACAAGGCCGCACAAGATGCCAACACAGGATCGGCCCCTAATGGCGAAACTGCACAAGGCGCTGAAGGCGGAGATAAGAAAGATGCTGAAGTAAAAGATGTGGACTTTGAAGAAGTAAAAGACGACGGAAAGAAATAATCATCTTCTAAAACAAATAAGACCCTCGCAGAAATGCGGGGGTTTTTAATTATATTAGTTATATCATGAAACATAAAATATTTATTAGTTATTCGCATAAGGATAAGGATAAAGTAGATTTGATTGTTAAAGAATTAAAGAACCATCCAACATTTGAACCGCTTGTAATTGCATCCAATAGAGAAGCCGGTAAACTTTTAGCAGATAAGGTGATTTATGGAATAAAAAATGCTGAAATTATTATTCCGATAATAACTGAACGCTCCATCTCAGAACAATGGATTAATCAAGAAATTGGTTTCGCAACAGCAATAAATAGAACTGTTATGCCTATTATAGATAACGGTTTAATTAATGATTTGAAAGGGTTTATTCACAAACAAATTGATTTACCTTATTCTTATCAAAGAAAATCAATAACTGGACAGGAAAACAGAAATTTCATTGAGTGTTTCAGATTATTACTATCTGATTTGGAAATTGCTTTTAATAATAAAGCAACAATTGAAAAGAAAACATTACCTGAGAAAAGAACTTTTAAAGATAGTTTAACCCAATTTGATAAGTCTCTATTAGAATTACAATACCAGGAAACAAAAAAAACATTTCTTAATTCTCAAGTAGGTGCAAATGCCGTGAAATTAGAGTTGAAGGACCTGTTTATTGATATCCATAAAAAAATCGACTTATTGAGAGAAAGAAATATTCATTTTGGCATTGAACAGACTGAGGTACTACTTATAGTAAAAGGAGAAGGTTATAGTTTTAGTGTTTTTCTAGGTACTCTCCATAGAGTTGGTGGAATTAAATATGAATTAACTATCAAGTTTTGGCAGGGTATGCTAGCACTTGACCCATATAGAACACCATATTTTCCAGGCCGCGAGCCAAAACTCATAGAAAATATCACTTACTATTTTGATAGAAATAGAAACGGAGAAGTATGTTGGACGAACACTTCGGACAACAAGGAGTATTCTTCTTCTGAAATTAGTAATAACAATTTCAAATGGCTTTTGGATAAAGTTGCGGAAAAACGATTAAAAAGCATTTAAAATTAAATCCTCAGTACCCGCTAAGCAGCGCTTTGGGACAATCAAACAAATAAGTTCTACTTATTATTCCTTTTCCTTAGGCACATAAGGACTCAATATAAAATATACGCCCCTGTCGTTTGAATAATCAACCTTAACCAACCAGGGCTTCATGCTATAATCTAATAATATTACACGCCCTTTATGGTAATCTCCCTCATTCAATTTCCTGCTTTCAAAATGAACCTCGTAATTTTTGTTCGGGTCGGTAGATGCGGTTACAACAACTTTGGTTGTGTACTTCGATCCGTTATTGCCCATATAGAACAACCATTTTATATCGTAAGTGGATGTGCCCACTTTGCTTTTAAAAGCCCATAACATATTATCTGTTGGCCCGGTGGGCATAGGGTTGATCAGTTTATATGAAACACTGTCATTTGCCCCACCTATAAAATAAAGCTTGTCGGTAACACCTGGCTGCACTGTAATGCTTTCCGGGTGAAAGGCAGAAGTATCTGCTCCGTTCTTTGCCATTAAATCTTGTAATCGTGCAACCATCGCAATGGAATCCTTTAATTCGTTATCTCTTTCGCGTTGTGCAGCCGATTTTTTTTGTGCATTTACTGAAATAGTAACAGCACATACTAATAGTAGCAGTAGATTTTTTTTCATGAGCCCCGATAAATTTATTTAGAACATAAAACTACTAATAAAACAATATGCTATTCTGCAAATGCTTAATTAAGGGTTGCCTCGCCTCGTACCCGCAAGCTGCGCTTATTGGGTAAGAAAAGCCGTCATTTTTCCATATCTTTAAACCATGAAACAGATCTGTTACATAATTGCATTGTTAATTTTTATTTTCGGCCATGGGCAATCAATCTCATCAGGGGGCAATGCCAGTCCGATTATTAAATCTGCAATAAAAAGTACGTATGATCCCTATGCCGACATTATTTCCTGTGGGTTAAAGGATAAAGCCGGAAATCTTTGGTTTGCTGCTTCAGGCAGGGGTGTGTACCGTTATAATGGAAAAACCTTCACCAATTTCACAAAGAAGGATAGTCTGAGCAGCAATGATGTTTCCTGTATATATGAAGATACTGTTGGAATCCTTTGGTTCGGCACTAATGCTGGTATTTGTCGCTACAATGGAAAAACCTTTACCAGTTTTCCAATTCCTGAGCCTGATAGTACTAACGCTCCTCACTCCAAGTACTCTTATTCTAAAAACACGAAACAACTTAGTAACATTTTGCAGGATAAAAAAGGAAATTTTTGGTTCGTTACATTAAATAGTGGTGTCTATTGTTACAATGGAAAAACCTTTACAAATTTTTCATCTCATGAAGTTCTTGATTGTATTGCTGAAGATAAGGCAGGAAACATTTGGGTTGGCTCCTGGAGTCACGGGGGTATCTATCGTTACGATGGAAAAACTTTCACCCATTTCGATGGGCTAAGCGATGATATGATAAGATGTATGTTAGTTGATACAGCCGGGAACATTTGGATAGGCACAAGGAACCATGGTGTAGACCGTTACGATGGAAAATCCATTACAAATTTTTCCGAAAAAGAGGGACTGTGTCATAATGATGTTTCATGTATTTTCGAGGATAAAACCGGAAACTTGTGGTTTGGCAGCGATGTGTCAGACTGGGGGACTATAAGAGGGGATGCGTGTCGTTATGATGGGAAATCCTTTACTAATGTCACCACGAAAGAATCTTTAGCAAAGAAAGACAGCATAAAGTATAGCGTCATAACTATTATCGAAGATAAGACCGGGAATTTTTGGTTCGGCTCCAGGGGCGGACTACTGTTATCTTACAATGGAAAATCCTTTATCGATTTTTCGGAGAAAGTATCTAAATAACTGCACCCGCTGGGGGGGGCCCTGGTTCCCGCAAGTCTGTGACTTGTGAGATTCCTCATTCCGTTTCACTTCATTCGGAATGACAATTTGGCTTGATACTTGAGAGGAAGAGAGAGGGTGCGGGCTTCGCCCGCACCCTCTCTCTTCCTCTATTACTTAAATTCGTTCCCTGTCATTCCGAACGAAGTGAGGAATCCCACATACCCTAACGCAAATTACTAATAATAAACACCTTTCTGCATATTTAATTGTGGCGGGTAATGTTACTTTTACAATGGTTTTGCATTATAACTGTAACAAACCCTGTGGTTTGTTCGTCATACAACAAAATAGCTCAAATTATCCCTGAAATACTGCCTATGCACTCCATCAAATCTATGCTCAAGTGGGTCTTACTGGTTTTCTTTTTTATTCCATTCCTCTCCAATGCCCAGTACAATAATGTCCCAAAGCCATCAGCCGACAGCGCCCACAATAACTTTGCCTTAAAGGTATTTTTAGATTGCAGTTATTGCGATATGGACTACCTGAGGACGGAGCTTACTTATATTGATTATGTAAGGGACAGAATGGAGGCCCAGGTAGATATAGTGGTATCGTCGTTGCAAACAGGCAGCCGCGGCACCGAATATACTTTTGTATTCATTGGGCAAAAAGAATTCAGGGGGCAGAATGACACATTGAGGTACGATGTTACATCATTTGCAACTGACGATGTGGCACGCAAAGGGCTTGTGCAAACGGTAAAACTCGGACTTATCCGTTATATTGCCAAAACAGCTTATGCCAGTAAAATGTGTATATCGTGCCCAATTGATACGAATAAAAGCACTGAGCCATTACAGCTTAAAGATAAATGGAGGGGCTGGGTATTTACCTGTGGTGGGTTTGGTAATTTTAACGGCCAGCAACTAACCGGAACAGCTAATATAAATGGAATATTACAAGCCACTAAAGTCACCGAAGACTGGAAGATAAATGTAGTTGGCAGTATTGGTTATAATTATGGCTATTATACTATTACAACCGACTCTACTATTAAAAGTGTATCACGCTCTTCGAGCTTAAATACCTTGTATGTAAAAAGCATGAACGAACATTTTTCGTGGGGTATTAATACCTCAATAGACAACAGCACATTTAACAATATAAACCTGCAGGAAAAAGTGGAACCGGGAATCGAATATTCCATATTCCCCTATAGTCAGGCAACCCACAAGCTTGTCCGCCTGCTCTATTCTTTATATGTTGAGAACTCGCAATACCAGGACACCACTATTTATGGCAAGGTTCATACCCTTTATCTGGGTCAGGAACTAACGGCATCTATTAACTACAAAGAACCCTGGGGTTCACTGTTCATGTCGCTGGACGGTACTAACTATTTTTATGATTTTTCTAAAAATAACCTCACCTTTTCAGCGGGCTTTAGCCTTAACCTGTTCGAAGGATTTACGGTTGCTTTTGGCGGTTATGCATCCTTAGTTAACAACGAAATATTTTTGCCTGCTGCAGGCGCCACAGAAGCGGAAATATTGTTAAGCACCAAGGCTCTCCCTACTCCATACCAGTATTCTGCTTTTGTAGGTATTAAATATAGCTTTGGTTCTATCTATAATAATATAGTAAACCCAAGGTTTAGCCCCAACAGCTACAATGTTAATTTCGGGTTTTAGTGCGAGTGATACTGATAGTATCCTTTTGCAGCATACACCACTTTTAAAGGAGTAAAGACCTTTACTATTTCATAGTAATATGATACCGCAACGGTATAATGCTCCTCTCCTGTCTTGGTTTTTACTACAATGTTAGCATCAAAAAAACTGCCTATATCATGAGGGAAACCTTTGAATACGGCTTTATCGTATAATATTTTTGTGGCAATAGAATCACATTCTATCAGGGTTACCTCATCGGCCCCAAAACGTACGGCGCTTATCTTTAAATCGGTGCCAAGGGTATCGTGTTTGGCAAACCAATCTTTAATAACACCTATTACTGCCTTCTTTTCTTCGCCCGACATAGAGTATTCTTTCTTCTCCAGGCTATACTTAAACTTATCAGGGTGCTGGGCATAACCATTGAATGCACACAGACAGGCAAGTAAAAGTATTATTGGCGTTCTCTTCACAAAATAAAATGTTATTACCAAAGATAAAAAAAGCCCCTGACAGAATCGTCAGGGGCTTTTCTTTATTCTTATTCAGTCCTTATTTTCCTGCAACCGAGAACTTCACTATTTTATAGTTAGTACTGCTCATTAGTTTCACAAAATAAGTACCCTCTGCCAGTTTAGCTATATCAAGAGTGAGTAGGCTTGTATTTGCATTTACTTTCTCTGCCGATATCTGCCTGCCGGTTACATCATATAATGTAACGCTTTGTATTGCAAAATCATTGCCATCAATTGCAATGTTAATAGTATTCTTTGCAGGATTAGGATACACGTGAATATCATTATTATTGGCATATTGCTGTATACCCGCCGGGCTGACAATTTGAACAGAATCAGTCTCTACACAACCGGTTGAATCGGTAATGGTAACAGTATATATTCCTACACAAAGATTCTTGGCAGTATCACCTGTTCCACCACTTGGCGACCAGCTAAATGTGTATTTGGCTTCTGTACCTGCCAATGTGAGCCATGCTTTGCTGCTGCATGGGTAAGAAAGAGAAGTATCTACAGTACTTAAAATAAATGAAGCCGGTTGCGTAACAATAATAGTATCTCTCAATCTGCACTTGTTGGAATCTCTTATTGAAACCACATAAGTACCGGCGGCTAACCCGCTTACGCTGTTGGTTGTTTGACCGCCAGGTGCCCATGCATAAGTATAACCGGCAGAAGCCTTATACGGTGTACCATTATATGCGTATACGGTAGCACTTGTGGTGCCACCATAACAAGCCACATTGGTAAATTTATTGCTATCGGCTATTGCTGTTGCAGGCTGTGTTAAGGTAATCTTGGCAGAATCCATACAGCCGTTTTTATCGGTAACCATTACTGAATAAGTACCGGCTGCAACATTATTTAAATTTGAGGTTGTTGCACCTGTCGACCATGAATACGAATAAGGGTTAGTTCCACCACCAACTCCGGCAGTTGTTCTGCCTGTTGCGGCACCATAACATAACACCTGCCTTATGTTAACCATACTGTCGCGCAATTGTTTTGGCTGGGTAATAGCAATTACCGAAAGCGCCTTACAGCCTACTGAATCGGTAGCAGTAAATGTATATGTACCGGCAGCAAGGCCTGAAGCCGACAAACTATTTCCGCCGCTAGGTGTCCATGCATATGTATCCGGACCTTTACCGCCACTTACTGTATAGGCAGCTAAACCAATACTTTCGCCATAACATTTTTCGTTTGCAGAATTGCTAAGGGTGTTTTTCAATGTTGTACTATCGGTAATAATTGCCAAAGGGCTTACTGAACAGCCGTTTCCATCAGTTACAGTACAGGTATAAGTTCCTGCACCAAGGCCGGTAATAGAATCGGTTGTGTTTCCTCCCGGAGACCAGCTATATGTATATGGGCTTATTCCTTTAGATGCGACAACACCTACAGAACCATTGCTGGCTGAACATGAAGAAGAAACAACATTTAAAGTAGTAGCTATTTGAACCGGTTGGGTAATTGTTACTGTATCCTTAGCGGTACATTTATTAGTATCACTTACAGTAACAATATAAGTACCTGCGGTAAGATTACTTGCTGTAGAAGTTGTACCTGCAGCCGGTGCCCATGTATATGTATATGCAGGCAGTTTCTTGTAAGGTGTACCACCCGAAGCCGATACAATAGCACTTCCATTATTATCTCCATAGCATTTATCATTGGTAACCGAAGATGTTGAAACAGTGAGTAGTGGTGGCTGTGTAATGGTAACATTTATGGTACCAGTACATCCTAAAGCATCTGTCATAGTAACTGTATAGGTACCTGCGGCAAGGCCATTACCAAAGTCTGCTGTATCGAGAGCAAAATTTGTTGCAGTTGGTGACCAGCTCCATGTGTATGGCCCATTACCAGCTAACTCACCAACAATAAGGATAGCTGCATTTCCATTAGATTGTCCATAACATTTTTCATTGGTTTGGGTAACTACTGAAGCAATTATAAAGCAATCGGGTTTCTTAGTACCGGAGGTGCTTTCTATAGCAGTGGTTACTTTATCAGTTGTATTGAGCGACTGGGCAAATGTATCTGCCGATACCAGCATAAGGTACCCGGTTAAAAAAGCAACAGAAATTTTTGTAATTTTTTTCATGTTATTATATGTTAAGTAATTATGAATATACCTTACGAGATAATTTTAGCTTTGCGAAGATAGTAAACGGCTTGAATAATAGTATACATTGCCCGTAAAATTTGACTTACGCTCATTTTCAGGCATTCCGGCCTTATTAACAAAATTGTGTCAATATCCAGGTTGAAATTATGCTTATTATCCTGTAAACTTTACAGGTAAAGGGTTTCAGGGGAATTACTTAATATTTTATTAATCCCTTAACAATACACAGGTAATATGCAGGGGCGACCTTTGTATTATAAAAAAAACTATGGACACCATCAAAAAGCGCTTCCGGGTTTTTCTTTCACTCATCCTTTTAATATCATCTTCCACTGTCGCCTTCAGCCAGTGTGATAACCAGGCACAGGGTGGCAACATTAAAATACTTACATGGAACATATATATGCTTCCGCGTTTGTATATACATACCGGTCAGTTAAAAAGGGCCGAGCAGATAGCCGAAATACTTAAAACACAGGATGCAGATGTAATAGTATTTGAAGAAGCCTTTGATAATAAGGCACGTGCCATTATCAGAGAAGGACTGAAAAGCCTTTATCCTTATGAATCGGGTGATCCGCAAAAGAAGGTTTTTTGGAAAACCAGCGGCGGTGTATGGATAATAAGTAAAGTACAGGTAGAAGTGGTAAAACAAATATTCTTTAAAAACTCCCAGGGAGCAGATAGGCTGGCATGCAAAGGTGCTATATTGTTAAAGGGCCAAAAGGATGGATTTTGTTTCCAGTTAGTAGGTACCCACCTGCAATCGGATCCAACCAACGGTAAAAATGTGCAGGCAATAAGGGCCATGCAATATGACCAGATACGCAAAGAACTATTAGAGCCTTATGCTGAACAAAATGTGCCTCAGTTTGTAGCGGGAGACTTCAACACCATCGAATCTGATTCTACCAATCATACCCAATTAGTTGATTCATTAAAACTTACCCAATGCTCACTTGAAGGCGAAAAATGCTATTCATACGATTATGGCAATAACGACCTTATAGTAAAAGTCGATGATCAACCTCAACTGGCCAGGCCACAGTTAATAGATTATGTATTTTATTCGAAACCCGGCCATCCCGCTATGGAAGGCAGAATGCATATAGTAACCTATCGCAAACAATGGGATTCGGGCCATTGCGACTTGTCGGACCATTTTGCAGTAGCCGCTGAGTTTCACTTCTAAGTTAATATCTCTTTATTTTTATTTTCCCCACTATCCATTATAGAAATATATTTGCATGGTTAACTTTACTTAATGGACGTACACGAAGCGGCACAAAAAATTTTAAAAGCAGTACATTCCGATATTAACGGGAGGCTATACTGGACGAGTTTTATAGAAGAACAAACGGGTGGGCGTAACGATTCTGCATCGGCAGAACTAAGGGGCACCTTTAACAAAGCGCTTATTGTACTAATTGATGAGGGCCTTTGCCGCAAAGTCGCTAACAACATAATTGAGCTTGCTCAAAAAGGTATTGATGCCAATGGTGACTATACCAAATACTTTAAAAAGAAAAAGACCACCATTATATTGGATAAACTGAGAAGGATAGCCCCTATTGCTTCTTTTATTATAGTGCTTATCAGCTTTATCATAAATTTCATCATAAAGAAAAACAATGAAAAGCATGCTGCCCAAAAGGCTAAGGTGGGGCAAGTAAAGGATGTAAAGGATCCCGGCAAAAAGTAAGTTTCCCGCTTCATTTTTTTTTCTAACTTGCATTAAATTCCTAATCATTATAAGCTATGATAACACGCCCGTTTAACTTTAAAAAGTGGATAGATGACAACCGCCATTTATTAAAGCCCCCGGTAAATAATAAAGCTATCTATATAGATACTGAATTTATTGTAATGGTTGTTGGCGGCCCCAATGCCCGAAAAGATTACCACTTTAACGAGAGCGAAGAGTTCTTTTACCAGGTTGAAGGCGATATTTTAGTTAAGATACAGGAAAACGGCAAAGCCGTTGATGTACCTATAAAGGAAGGTGAGATATTCTTACTGCCTCCCCGTACACCCCACTCCCCTATTCGTGGCGAGAATACCGTTGGGCTTGTAATAGAGCGCCAGCGCCACCCCGATGAAAATGACGGGCTGATGTGGTTTTGCGAAAAATGCAATAACCCGCTTTACGAAGAAAAATTCTTCCTTACCAGCATTGAAAAAGACTTTATACCTGTATTCAAAAGGTTTTATGGCTCACAGGAATTGCGTACCTGCAAAAAGTGCGGCCATGTAATGGAAAGTGATAAACGTTTTGTGGAGCAGGCAGCCAGCTGAAAATTTCTATGCTGACCATTGACATTCACACACACATTATTCCTGAACACGTACCCGACTATGCCAAAAAGTTTGGTTATGGAGACTTTATTCACTTAGAGCACCACAAACCCTGCTGCGCCCGAATGATGAAGGGAGACAAGTTCTTCCGCGAAATTGAAGATAACTGCTGGAGCCCTGAAAAAAGAATTGATGAATGCGCGCACCATCATGTAAATGTGCAGGTGCTTTCTACCATACCGGTAATGTTCAGCTATTGGGCAAAACCGAAAGACTGTCTTGAAGTATCGCAGTTCCTTAACGACCACATTGCCGGCATAGTTGCCAAATACCCCAAACAATTTGTAGGGCTTGGTACTATTCCTTTGCAAGACCCTGCAATGGCAATTCAGGAATTAGAGCGCTGCAAAAAAATCGGCCTTGCCGGCATACAAATTGGTTCGCACGTTAACGACTGGAACCTGAATGCAACAGAGCTATTCTCTGTTTTCGAAGCTTGTTCTAAATTAGGCCTATCGGTTTTCGTACATCCATGGGATATGATGGGCGAACAAAAAATGACAAAATACTGGCTCCCCTGGTTAGTGGGTATGCCGGCAGAAACATCTTTAGCTATCTGTTCCATGATATTCGGAGGAGTATTTGAACGCCTGCCAAATTTGCGTGTTGCATTTGCACACGGGGGTGGTTCTTTTCCTTCTACTATTGGCCGTATTGAACATGGCTTTAACTGCCGCCCCGACCTGGTTGCAATAGATAATAAGGTTAACCCGCGCAGTTATATTGGCAAGTTCTATATCGATTCGTTAGTGCACGATAAAAATATGCTCGATTATGTAGTAAACCTATTTGGAGCAGATTATGTTGCCCTGGGTACAGATTATCCGTTCCCTTTAGGCGAGGACCGCCCCGGTGAACTTATCCGCAGTATGGGTTATGATGAAGCAACAACCGAAACACTCCTTTCGGGTGCTGCTTTGAAATGGCTTAATGCAAAAAGGGAATCATTCATTTAATAAATGATCCGTCTTCTTATAAAAATAAAGCCCGGTTCGGGCAAGAATGAAATATCCATTGATTCCGATAATAATCTTTCTATTAAAATAAAAGCCAAGCCTATTGATGGCGAAGCGAACGATTACCTGGTCAAGTATCTTTCAAAGGAATTCAACATCAGTAAAGGCAATGTTCAAATAGAAAAAGGAACCACAAGTCGCCTTAAGAGAATAGTCTTAAATATAGAACAGGCCCAAGTGGAAGAGATATTGAAAAAATACCGGAAGTAGATGCGCTAAGCCTTCTTCTTATACTTCATATCCTTAAAGTGCTTTATCACTTTATCAAGGTCCTCGGTATTTATCTTTTTAGCAATTATTTTTTTATTCTCATCAAGCAGGTAAATCATCGGTGTTGTTAAGACATCATAATCGTGCCTGAAATTGCTGGTATGGTAAATATCCATAACGTTTATCCAGTCAAGCTTATGAGCTTTTACATAATCCTTCCACTTTGTAGTACTGCTTTCATTAGTTTGTATGGAGTATACTTCAATACCTTCTCCTTTAATAGAATCATACCACCTTATAAGTATGGGGGTTTCCTTCTGGCAATGGCCGCAATCAAAATCCCAGAAGTAAAGAATTGTAAAATCTGCATGTATTGAATCGAATGCCTGCATAACATTATTACTATCAGGCATAACTAACGAAGGCGGAACTTTACCAACAAGTACTGGCTTAAGTTGTTCCGCACGGCTGCGGATCTTTTCTAATTGAGAAGCAGATACCCAATCGGCCTGATCAGGGGTATAATACTTTTCAGCCATGTGCACGAATACTTTATCCATGCCCATAATATTCGATGATTCGTAAGTGCTGGTAATATATGCCACCAAAAATTTGAACATGTCCTTATCCTTTCCGGCCTTTTGCACCAGGTAATCGGCTGCTGTAATTATAGAGTCCGGGTCTTGTACAGTAAGCCTTTCGAGATATTCTTTAATTTTAGGATAGAATACAGGTGAACGAACCAGCCTGCCATCGGTAAAATCTACATTATCAAAATAATGTGTCTTATAATACCTGAAAGCGAATGTTGAATCGGGCCTGCCATTAGCTAACTTCGGTGTAGGCGGTATTACAGGCTCTTCAGCAGCATTAAATACTTTCGATAACAACATATCGGAATGTATTTTAATAAAATCCTTTTTATACCTTATCACTTGTGCATCCAACGTATCCATCTTTACTTTCGCGCCCTCTTTATCAGGACCATCTTTAGCCTGCTTCTCCAAAGCTACCTGATCATCGTGTTTTGTGGTAACGTATTTCAGGTATTCATAAAAAAGCTTGTTCTCATCTGAGCCTGCCACCTTCATTGATTTTATAAAGTCAACTGTATCGGCAGTCATGGCAAACTTTTGTTCCTTATCAATAATAATTTCAAAATACTTGGCCTTACTCTTCATCATTATAAAGTACACGCCACCAGGAAGTTCCTTCTCTCCGGCAAATTCAAAGTTTCCTTTGACATCAACCTTCGCAGTATCCTGTATGTAATCTTTATCGCCATAGTGGCAACCTAAAAAGCAAATTGTATTCTTCAACCCGGTAAGATTGAATTTCAAATCGTGGCCTTTAGGCGCAGCGTACACAGACAGTGCCGTTGCAATGATAAATAAGCTGCTTAAAAATGTAGTTTTTGTTTTCACGATAAGATGTATGTTAATACTTGCAAATTTAGCCCAATTTTTTCATTGGTTAAAATTTTAACCTTTTTTAATATTTTCTCTGATTATTGCTTCTCTTTCAGTCGCTTCCTTTCCTTATAATGCTTCAACACTTTATCAAGGTCTTCGGTATTTATCTTTTTGGCAATTATCTTCTTGTTCTCGTCAAGCAGGTATATCATAGGGGTTGTTACCACATCATAATCGTGCCTGAAAGTACCGGTATGGTATATATCCATAACGTTTATCCAATCGAGCTTATGTTTCTTTACATAATCCTTCCATTTATCTACCCCCGATGAGTTCGTTTGAACCGCATATACTTCAATGCCTTCGGCCTTTATTGAATCGTACCATTTAATAAGCACGGGTGTTTCCTTCTGGCAATGGCTGCAGTCAAAATCCCAGAAATAAAGCACAGTATAGTCTGCCTTTACAGAATCGAGTGCCTGCATTACACTACTGCTATCGGGTAATACAACAGGTATCGCCTTTTTACCGATCAGTATTGGTTCGAGTTGGTCGGCTCTTTCTTTAACCCTTTCCAGTTGCGATGCACTTACCCATGTTGCCAGTTCTGGTGTGTAATACTTCTTGGCCATATGCACAAATACAGCATCCATACCCATTATCTCTGAATTCTCGTAAGTATATATAATGTATTGCACCAGGAATTTGAACATATCCTTATCATTGCCCGCTTTCTGTATCAGGTAATCGGCAGCATTAATAACCGAATCGGGGTCAGGGATGGTAAGGCGGGTAAGGTATTCCTTGATCTTCGGGAATAGTACAGGCGTATGTATCAGGCGCGGATCGCTAAAATCTATGTTATCAAAAAAATGTGCTTTGTAATACTTAAATGCAAATGTTGAATCGGGTCTTCCGTTTGGCAATGTAGGCGCCGGGGGTACAACCGGCTCTTCAACAGCATTAAGCACCTTAGCCATAAACATGTCAGCATGTTTGGCCACAAACTCATTTCTATACTTCTTTCCGTGGGCATTCAGAGTATCTAATTGTCGCTTTGCACCCCCTTTATCGGGGCCATTTTTCATTAACTTGGCAAGCGAGTCCAATTTCTCATGCGCTTTCATGGCATACCTCTGGAAATCATAAAACAGGCTGTTTTCTTGAGAACCAACTACCTTCATTGTCTTAATATAATCAATAGTATCGGCTATCATCGAGAACTTCTGTTCCTTATCAATAATAAACTCAAACAACTTTTTCTTATCGGCAGAAATAATAAAATAGACTCCGCCATCTAACTCCTTATCACCCGAAAACTGGAAATTGCCTTTATCGTCGACCTTAGCGGTATCATATATATAGTCATGGTCGCCATAGTGGCCGCCCAAATAGCAAACAGTACTCTTAAGCCCTTTTATGGTAAACTTTACAACATGCTTTTTAGGTGCAGCCTGTAAACTGATTGTTACCGCCACAAAGAATAATAGACTAAGAAAAAGTACTTTTATTTTCACAATTCTGATTAATAGTTTGTCCAAATTTAATAATTATAGGGGCGCCCTTACCCTCATTAACAATCCATTAACAACTTTATTTCTTAGTCGGGGTAGGCAGATTCGAACTGCCGACCTCCACGTCCCGAACGTGGCGCGCTAACCGGACTACGCTACACCCCGATTACCTATAATAGAAAGACAAAACCAAGAGCAAAATTATTAAAATCTATTTTTCATAACAATGACTTTACTCTACTTCTTCTCATTCCTGTAATTTATCTTTGCAGACTTATATGTTTGCCATAATAGATATAGAAACCTGTGGATCGAAATTCCACCATCCGCAAGGCAGGATAATTGATATTGCCATAATTATTCATGATGGCTTGCAGGTTGTAGATACATTCTCTACGCTCATTAATCCCAGTTGTTATATAAGTGGGTTTTATAGCAACCTGTCGGGCATAACTAACGATATGGTTGCTAATGCCCCACACTTCCACGAAGTCGCCAAAAAGATTGTGGAGATGACAGAAGGAAAAATATTTGTGGCCCACAACGTAGGCTTCGATTACAGTTTTATAAAAGAAGAATTTGCATTCCTTGGTTATAATTTTCGCAGGGAGAAGCTTTGCACAGTGAGGCTCAGCCGCAAATTATTACCCAAACGAATTTCATATAGCCTCGGGCATTTGTGTGCTTCATTAAACATACCTATAAATGGCAGGCACAGAGCCCTGGGTGATGCCGAAGCTACTGCTAAATTGTTCGACCTGCTTTTGCAATTAAAATCACAAAATCCTCAATACCGCAGCATGGGTGTCGATGAATTAATGGCAAGGCGCGTTGACAAGATTAAAGACTATGTGCTGAAAAAACTACCTGAATCATGCGGTGTTTATTATTTCCTGGATAAAGAAGGAAAGATTATATACATAGGCAAATCGACCAATATATATAACCGGGCCATGAGCCATTTTAATAACCACGAACGCAAAGGCAAAAAAATGCTGAATGAATTATACAACGTGGAGCATGTGTTAACCGGCAGCGAACTTATTGCCCTGTTATTAGAAACCGAAGAAATAAAAAAGCACAAGCCACACTTTAACCGGGCTCAAAAAGCCGATATATTCTCGCATAGTATTAACTGGGTTAAAGATAAGCAAGGCATCATCAATTTAAAAATTGAGCCTTACGATGAATCTGAAAATTCATTGCAGGCATTTACTACTCACATAGCTGCAAGGGAACGATTAGAAGATTGGATCGACAAATACTCGCTTTGTCTTAAATATTGCGGACTTACCGGAGATGAAGCATGCTTTAACTACCAGATAAAAAAATGTCACGGTATTTGTAATGGGCTTGAAGCAATTGAAGAATACAACAATCGGGCCAGCAAATTGGTGGAAGAGTATTCGTTTGGCAATGAAAATTTTATGGTTATAGATAAAGGCAGGCGGCCCGAAGAGCAATCGATTATTTTAATAGAAAACGGCCACTATGCCGGTTACGGGTATTTCGATTCATCAACACAAGTGCAAAATCCTGAGGAATTAAAAGAGCTGATCAATCATACCACCTATTACGCCGACCAGGATACTTTGGTAAGGGGATATCTAAAATCGAAATCGCTTAGAAAGATCTTGCTCTGATTTAATAATTTGAGCGGGAAACGGGGCTCGAACCCGCGACCCTCAGCTTGGGAAGCTGATGCTCTACCAACTGAGCTATTCCCGCTTAAGTATCCCAAATTTACTCAGATTGCTACAATCCAGATATTTTTTTATATTTTTATAGCCTAAAATGATTTGTATGCCTAAAAGAAAAATTATACTCGCTTTCAGTATATTGTTTTCTGTAATATTTATTCCTGTATTTGCCCAGACTGGTGACCCCGCTACTGCCAGTTCAGGAGATGCAGATGCTTATTTTTCGCAGGAAGACTTTGAAGATGCGCTTGAAGCTTACCTTACTTTGGTAGATAAATACCCCGATAATGAATTATACAATTATCGTGTTGGGGTTTGTTATCTCAACACTAATATCGACAAAACAAAAGCTATTGCCTACTTAGAGGTTTCGAGCCACATGAAAAAGCATAGCCCAAATGCGCTTTATTTGTTAGGCAGGGCTTATCAATATGCTTACAGGTTTGACGATGCCATTAAAACATTCAATGACTTTAAAGCAGAGGGGAAAGGCGCACCTGAAAACATAAAAGATGCCGATGTGCAGATTCAATACTGCATGAATGCAAAGGAATTGATGAAGTTCCCTGTGAATGTAACATTCGAAAACCTTGGAAAGACTATTAATTCATCTTATGATGATTATTATCCTTTTGTACCTACCGACGAATCGTTTATTGTATTTAACAGTAAGCGAGGCGGAGCAGGAAAACAAAAGGTAACTGCAAACAGTTTTTCACCTTCCATTTATATTTCTTATGTAAAAGATGGACAGTTTCAGCCTGCTAGCAATATCGGCACACCGGTTGATGTTGCGGGTAAGAGTTCAGAAGTAGTTGGTTTATCTAAGGAAGGCGACTATATGTTATTTTATTATTTCGACAAAAAAGGATTCGGAAGCATATACTCAACAACCGACGATGCTGGAAAAAACTTCAGCACGCCAATTGTTTTGCCTGAAGCCATTAATCAAAAGAACCAATACCAGATAGCTGCATCAGTAACTGCCGATGGCAATACCATGTATTTTGCAAGCGACCGCCCGGGTGGATTGGGTGGTATAGATATTTATGCCTCTAAAAAACTACCTAACGGCGGTTGGGGTGTTCCGCAAAATGTTGGGCCGGCTATCAATACTGCCAGCAACGAAGACTTCCCGAACATTTCTCCCGATGGCAAAACACTTTATTTCAGTTCTCAGGGGCATACCGGTATGGGTGGTTATGATATATACAAAGCTGTGTGGAGTGATTCTGCCAATCAATGGACAGCAGTACAAAACATGGGCTACCCTATAAATACTCCTGACGATGATATGAACTTCAGGCTGGCTGCTAATGGAAGTTATGGATATATATCGCAGGTTCGTAAGGGTGGTTATGGCGGGCTAGATGTTTACAGGATACGCTTTAATAATGTAGAACAAAGGTATTCTGTAGTTAAAGGCCTTATACATAGCGCTGATACATCGGCCAAGATCAAGAATTACAGTGATATTATGATAAGCGTAAGCGATGCAAAATCGAATGAACTTTATGGTAACTATGTGCCTAATGGATCAACCGGAAGGTATGTAATGATATTACCTGCAGGTAAATACCATGTAAGTGTGCAGACCGATGGATTTACTGAGTTTAAACAAGACCTTAACATTGAAGATAAAGGCTCTTTTAAAACCGAGATAGATCAGGATATAATCCTCACTCACGTACCCAAATAAAATGGGTTATTAAACGGTAACGTTTTTGACTTTTATTCTGCGCGGCAATAATGCCGGTTGGTTGTTATAGAATGATGACGGTTTACAATTTGTAGGAGCAGTATTCATCATAGTGCTTTGCTTGTGCTGAGGCTTTAAAAACAACTTTTGCCCCGGCGCTAATTTAGCATTAACACTTATCCCGTTTATCCGGCAAAGAATACTTACATCTATATTATACTGCCGTGCAATTTTATAAATACCATCGCCTTGCTTAAGCACAACATACTCCGGTGTCGTTTCAGCCGAAGCAGGAATGGTAGGCGGAACATCATATAATATGCCTAAGCCCTGCAGGCTTTGCAATACCGTATCATACACATATAAACGATTATCTTGTATTATACTGATCAGCCTCTGGGAATAATCTTTTGCTGTGGCATAACCTGCCTTAGAAAGGCCTACTGCCCAGTCACGATAATCGCTCCGTTGGTATTTGAATAAAAAAGCATACCATGGGCGAGATTTAAGAAACTGTGCATGGTCGCGATATGAATCATCTACGCTCGGGTATTTCCTGAAATGTTCGCCTTTCTCGTCGTCATCATAAGTATAGTAATCGCCTGTCCAATCTTCATGGCACTTAATACCAAAATGGTTATTGGCATATTTGGCAAGGGGACTGTTTCCGTAATCCGATTCAAGTATGCCCTGGGCCAATGTTACACTGGCCGGAATATTATAAACCAGCATTTGCTCAATAGCACAGTCCTTATACTTCTGTATATACTCTGTCGGTGACATAGCAGAAACATTCAACGAAAATGCCACAATTGCTATACCAAGAATGGTATTTTGAAACGATATCTTCACAAGATGAATAAAATTAACCAAAGGTACCCATTGCAACTATATGCAAATAACTGTCTATTAAGGCGTTCTTAACATTGTTTTGTTGATTTCGGCATGTATATTATATATGTATTTTTGCTCTTGCTAAACTATACCTCCTATGCCCTACCCCTTTAACGTACGTGTTTATGGCCTTTTGCTCGATGATAAGAACCGTGTGCTTGTTGCCGATGAATTAGTACATGAACATTATATTACAAAATTCCCCGGTGGCGGATTAGAGTTTGGCGAAGGCACCTTAGATGCTATAAAAAGAGAAATGATGGAAGAAACCGGAATAGCTGTGGATGTGGTAAACCATTTTTACACAACCGATTTCTTTCAACCCTCGGCGTTTAACCCCAAAGCACAGGTTATAAGTATCTATTATATTATAAAAGAAACATCACCATATACTATACACACATCTGATAAGGCTTTTGATTTTGCAGAAGCAAGCGAAGGAGCCATGAGTTTCAGGTGGCTGCCAATTAACTCATTATCAGAAGACATGTTTACTTTTCCTATTGATAAAAAAGTTTCTGTTTTATTAAGGAACAGCACCATCAGCAGGAAAACTTAACATATTTTATGATAGTTTAGTTTGTCAACTATTCATGAAACAAACTATATTTGTCATCTCTTTTTAAATCAAACCCCATGACCAGAAAAGAGGTTTCAATATTTGAAATCGAAGAATTTTCTTTTGGAAGAAAGTTTGGCCTCTTAGGCAGGCTCTATCTTTCTGTGCTTGCTCAAAAGCTTAAACACCTAGGGCTCGAAAAGCACTTTTCTGTACTTGTTTTAATTGACAAAATGGGCAGCCAATGCAGCCAGAAATTCATTGCCGATACTCTGCATATCGATAAAACCATGATGGTTGGTGTACTGGATGACCTTGGCAAAAAAGGGTTCATTAAACGGACCCAAAACCCTACCGACAGGAGAGAATATTGGATACAGCTTACCGCTAAGGGCAAAAAACATATGCCTGAAATAAAACAAACCGTAAACACAATTAATAAGGCAATAATGAAAGAATTTAACGCAGATGACGTCAAAGACTTTCATAACAGGCTTAACATCATTTATAAAAACATAAAGAATTTAAAGATATCATAACACCCCACCCCATTCAATTATGAAAAAGACATGGATTTGGTTAATTGTAATAGCTGCGGCAATAACGCTTCTTGTAATTTTTAAACCGCGTAACACAGATGCCAGTGGCGTACAAAAAAACCAGAAGGCGCAACAGGCTGCAGTAATAGTTGAGGGAAGAGTAGTAAAACCTTCTCAAATAGCAAAGCAAATAACGGTTTCAGGTAGCGTACTTTCTAATGAAGAAGTTACACTACAGAGTCAGTTGGCAGGGGTCATAACACATATTTACTTTACCGAGGGCAGTCACGTAAACAAGGGAGATATGCTTGTTAAGATTGATGATGCCCAGTTGCAGGCTCAGTTACAAAAAGATGAAGTTGCCAAACAATTAGCCCAGGTTACTGAAGAAAGGCAGAAAAAGCTACTTGCCATTAATGGCATAAGCCAGCAGGATTATGATATTGCCTTGAACAACCTTAACAGTGTACTTGCTGATATTAAGCTGTTACAAGTACAAATAAACTATACCGATATCCGCGCTCCGTTTGATGGGATTGTTGGTATCAGGAATATAAGTGAAGGAAGCTATGTATCGCAAAATACTGTGCTGGTAAATATCGAAGAAACGTCGCCCATAAAGATCGATTTTTTCGTGCCGGAGAAATACCAGAGCCAGGTACAGAAAAGCGAACAGATAAATTTCAATGTTAGCGGTTACAGTAATTTATTCCAGGGTAAGATATATGCTATTGATCCGAAAATAGATGAGAATACAAGGAGTATTCACGTTCGTGCTCTTTCAGATAATAAAGATGGGCACCTGTTACCGGGAGCCTTTGCAAACATTAATATTGAATTAAGTCATTCAGACAGCGCCCTAATGATACCAACCGAAGCTATAGTACCACAAATCAGTGGGCAATTGGTTTATACATCAAAAAATGGCATCGTTACCTCTTCAACCGTTGATTTGGGAATCAGGACTGATTCAACTGTAGAAATAGTGAAAGGGTTAAAAAAAGGAGATACTATACTTACACGAGGTTTGCAATTGGTGCATCCCGGAAGTAATATAAAGTTTAAAAGCGTTTATTAATTTTTGAACCAACCCCAGCTATGAGTCTTTCATCCATAAGTTTAAAGAGACCGGTAATGGCAACGGTAATGTCTATTACCATAGTGCTATTTGGCGGTATAGGTTATAACCGGCTTGGTATACGCGATTACCCAGCAATAGATCCTCCCGTTATTTCGGTGCAGACAAACTATACCGGTGCCGACCCTGATGTAATAGAATCTCAAATCACCATTCCGCTTGAACGTGCCATAAATGGTGTGCAGGGAATACGTGATATTTCTTCGAGCAGTGCACAGGGGCTTAGCAGTATATCGGTTGAATTTAACCTGGGTACCGATATGGAAACTGCTGCCAACGACGTACGCGATAAAGTGGCACAGGGAACAAAATTGCTCCCGCTCGATATAGATGCTCCACCGGTTGTTACCAAGCTCGATGCTAACTCTGATGCTATATTGGCACTTACACTGAAAAGTTCCACAAAAAATGACATGGAAGTAACCGACTATGCTGAAAACGTAGTTGAGAATACACTTCAAACCATTCCCGGTGTTAGTACCATACAAGTGTGGGGCGAAAAAAAATATGCTATGCGTATTTGGATGGACCCAGCAAAGCTGGCTTCCTATAGCTTAACTCCTATTGATATACAAACTGCGCTTACTGCAAAAAATGTTTACCTTCCTGCAGGTAGTGTTGAAGGGAATACCACACAACTTACGGTAAACACACGTGCTAACCTGGTTACTGAAGATGACTTCAATAATCTTATTATCAAATCAAGCGGGCCACAAACTGTTAAGGTAAAAGATATTGGCTATGCGCAACTAGGCCCTGAAAACCTTGAAACAATAATGAGAGAGTCGGGGCGTCCTATGGTTGGACTGGGAATTGTACCCCAACCCGGCGCTAACTATATTGATATTGCGAAGGAGTTTTATAAACGCCTCGACCAGATTAAAAAGACCATACCGAAAGATTTTGTGGTGGATACCGCATTAGATACTACTGTAAATATCAGCAATTCTATTTCTGAAGTTGAAGAAACCCTTGCTATAGCTTTCATTCTTGTTATCATTATTATCTATCTTTTCTTCCGTGATGTACTTATTGCCTTACGTCCGCTTTTAGATATACCTGTATCACTTATAGGAGCTTTCTTTATCATGTATGTTGGTGGCCTATCTATCAATATCTTAACATTACTTGGTATTGTATTGGCAACAGGGCTTGTTGTGGATGATGGTATAGTAGTAACTGAAAATATTTATAAAAAAATAGAGGATGGCATGGATCCTATGGAAGCCGCGAAGAAAGGGTCAGAAGAAATATTTTTTGCTGTAGTATCAACCTCTATTACCCTTGCAATAGTTTTCCTTCCCATTATATTCCTTTCAGGATTTACCGGAAAGCTCTTCCGTGAATTTGCCATTGTGGTAGCCGGTGCTGTGCTTATTTCAGCATTCGTATCACTCTCACTTACGCCTGTATTGAATGTTAAGTTAGCCAGGAAGAATCATAAAAAAAGTAAATTCTACGAACGTTCAGAGCCCTTTTTTGAGGCTATGAACAATTGGTATAGCAATATGCTGCATTCGTTTATGAAGATACGGTGGGTTTCCTTAATTATTATTGCTGCTTGTGTTGTTATTATAATATTTATTGGAGGTAGCCTGCAAAAAGAACTTGCGCCTTTAGAGGATAAATCGTTAATGCGGGTAACGGTTACAGGGCCTGAAGGTGCATCATATAATTTTACCGATACCTATATGGATTCGGTTAACAATCTTGTTCAAAATACAGTACCTGAAAGAAAAATATGCCTTACTATTACTTCGCCTTCATTTACCGGTTCAGGGGCATTAAATACCGGTTATTGCAGAATTGTGTTGGTACCGCCTGACCAGCGAAAACGGTCGCAGAATGATATTGCCAATATGCTCACCTCTCAATTACCACGCTTCCCATCGGCCAGGGCAATTGTAGTACAGGAGCAAACTATAGCTATTGGTTCAGGTAAATTTGCCCAGCCTATACAATTTGTAATTGAAGCACCCACATTACAGGATCTGCGAAATGTTGTTCCTGATTTTTACCAGGCAGTAATGAAAGATCCTGTTTTTAAATCGCCTGATATAAATCTTAAGTTTAACCATCCGCAACTTGATGTTTCTATTGACAGGAATAAAGCCAGTGATATGGGAGTATCTGTCCGTGATATTGCTTTAACCATGCAGGCATCCCTTAGTGGGCAGCGCTTCGATTATTTTTACATGAACAACAACCAGTATAAAATAATTGGCCAGTTTGAGAATGGTAACAGGACAAAACCGCTCGATATACAATCTATGTATGTAAAAAGCTCTAAAGGCAACGCTATACAATTAGATAACCTGTTACATATTAAAGATACGGCAAGCCCTGCCCAGCTATATCACTACAATCGTTTTGAATCAGCCACCATATCAGCTACTCCGGCAGCCGGCAAAACTATTGGCGATGGTATCGACGAAATGAACAAATTAGCAAAAACAATAAACCCCAGAACAAAGCAGGCCTATTTGCCTGGTAGTGTTACTACTGAGCTTTCAGGCGCTTCGCGCGATTTTGTGGAAAGTTCGGGCGACATTGTATTCGCTTTTATACTGGCCCTTGTTCTTATATACCTCATTCTGGCTGCCCAGTTTGAAAGCTTTATTGACCCATTTATAATAATGCTTACTGTTCCGCTGGCAATGGCAGGTGCCTTGATTTCATTATGGTATTTTAATCAAACACTCAATATTTTCAGCGAAATTGGTATAATAACGCTAATTGGGTTGGTTACTAAAAACAGTATCCTTATTGTTGAATTTGCCAACCAATTGCAGGAAAAGGAAGGATTACCATTGAGAGAAGCGGTTATTCAATCTGCTATATCCAGATTCCGCCCTATACTTATGACAACATTGGCGATGGCATTAGGTGCCTTACCAATTGCTTTGGCATTAGGTGCGGGGGCTACAAGCCGTAAATCGCTGGGAATAGTAATTGTAGGCGGACTAATGTTTGCACTTGTATTAACACTATTTGTTATACCTGCCATTTACACGTATATGGCACGCCCGACAAAAAAACATGAACCTACTCCTAATGCATAACTATATGGCATTTATGAAAAAATATAGCTTGTTATTTGCTTTCCTTGCCTCAGGCTTAGCTTCTTCAGCACAATCATTTCTTTCGCTTGATAGTGCCATAGCCATAGTCCTTAAAAAGAACTATAATATTCTTATAGCCCAAAATAATTATCAAATAGCTTCAAATAACCATGCACCGGGTGAAGCAGGTATGCTACCCGATATTTCACTTAATGCAGGGTATAGTGGTTCTAATAATACCATAGACCAAAAGTATAGTACCGGTTTAGAGCTTAACAAAAGTGATGTTGTTTCTTCGACTTTAGCTCCGAACATAGGACTAACATGGACACTATTCGATGGAACAAAGATGTTTATTGCCTATGATCAATTAGGACTTTTAAAAGATGAAGGAATGCTATATGTAAAGGAAGCCATGCAAGATAACATTGCGGCTGTTATACAAGCATACTACAATATAGTTCAACAAAAAGAACTCCTAATGGTATTGGATTCAAATATGGCATTGTATAAAGAAGAAATGGATATTGCCGATGAACAGTATAAAATCGGTACAGGCTCTAAACTCAATTTTTTGCAAGCTGAAGTAAGTTATAATATTCAGCGTTCGGCCTATTTCAGGCAACAGGTTAGCATTACCAACGCCATAGTTCAACTAAACCAATTAATTGAGCTTCCGGTTGAAACCTCATATATGGTAAGTGACTCTATTCCTATGAATAGAACATTAGTTTATGACAGTTTGAAGAAGAACATGATAGCCCAGAACCCTTCTTTAATGTTATCTCAAACCAATATTAAAGTAGCCGAAAATAGCTTGAAAGAAGTAAATGCTATGCGATTGCCTACTTTAAACCTTGGACTTAGCTATGGCCTGTCTCGCACACAATCTAATGCAGGTTTTGCTCTCCTTAACCAATCGCAGGGTATATCGGGTGGATTGACATTTGGCTGGACAATTTTTAATGGCTCTATAATTAACATCCAGCATAAAAATGCTGAAATAAATGAATTGAGTGCTAAGCTTAATTTTAGCCAGGCGCAATTACAAGAAAATGCTGCACTATTGGTAGCATACCAGCAATATGAAGATAATATTAAAATATTGAAAATGGATGAAGATAATTTCCTTATTGCAAAGGAAAATGTGTACGTGGCTCTAGAACAATTCAGAATAGGTACAAGCAATATAGTTCAGTTACAACAGGCACAAACAAGTTTTGCTTCAGCAGGAAGCCAGGTGGCAACAGACAGGTATAATGCCAAGGTAAGCGAAACACAATTGCTTCAATTGGCAGCTCAACTGGTAAAGTAATTCCATTATTATTACTGAAAATAAAAAAGCCCCGCAAAATGCGGGGCTTTCCTTTTGAATAACTCTATTAAATCAATTTGCTTCTAATGCCTGTAACTATTTGTTTCAGGTTCTGAACATCATTTAATGATAGTCCGCCATCGCTTAGTTTCGAAGAGGCATCGAACAAAGGCTGGAGTTGGGTAAGCAAGTTAGCACAATCAGGGTTGCTGGCTTTATAATCAGTCAATACCTTCTGCAAATAACTGAATGCATAAACGTGGCTCCATATTCTGCTATATAAATCTTTGTTCTTATCATTCTTCTCATCTTTTACAAGATTAGTAGCAATGTATAAGCCTTCTATCCAGCCACCCGCAAATATTATAGTACTGGTAGATGCGCGTTTATTTGAATATAGTTCTTTTTGAGCCCTGTCAAAAGCAGTTTGAATAACAATATCAATTGAATCCTTGTTTGTTGTAGCACTCTTAAACTGATCCATAAGCTTTTGGTCGTAAGCAGAAGTAATACCTAAACCCTGAGCGAGTTTACCAACTTGTATTAGATAAGAAGTAGCTTGCTGCATTTGGTTGTAACTGGCAAGGTAACCCATATCGGCACCATATATACCCATATTTATTGCCTGTGCAAAATTACCCGAGTAACTGCTGGCTTTATCAGGTGTGTTCAGTATGGATGAATTAACCTGGATACCTTCCTTCACCAACTCTTTAGATATTGCGGAAGGTGCAGGAATATTAGATAAAATAAGGTTAAGGTTACTAAGGGTACCCGATTTGGTACTATCTTTAATTACTTCATCCTGGGGCATGGCAGGTCCATCATTGCTCTTACACCCTATCACTCCTGTCATTACTGCTAATGTAAGGGAGCCAAAAACCAACAAATTCTTTTTCATGTGATAATACGATAGATTAATTCTGTCAAAAATAGTAGAATTTGTTTAAGTTTAACATTAAGCCAAAGAAATATTTTTTCTAAAATATTCTTGTTACGGAACAAAATTATTATTTATCATTGCGACCTGATTTTTGTTTTTCGATAAAAATATCAGTATCTTTGAAAAGCTTGATTTTATAGGCAATTTAGAGATTATACAAAAGAAAGGAGTTATATATATATTTTTTTTCTAGAAAAACAAGAGCATAAAAAATTTTTTATTTGAAATGATTTGCTTTTTTTTGCCAGTATTAAATTATCGCACGAAATAAATTGTAAAATATATTCAGTTAAAACTATCATACTTCTGATCAACTAATGGAAAAAACGCACGTTAAAGTTTGGGAACACTGTCTTACGATTATCAAGGATAACGTGACACCACAAAGCTTTAAGACGTGGTTCGAGCCTATTAAGCCAATCAAGTTAAAAGATAATGTACTGACCATACAGGTGCCCAGTCAATTCGTTTACGAGTACCTTGAGGAACATTACATAACTTTACTTAAAAAGGCTATTAAAAGAGAGTTAGGCTCTGATTCACGCTTAGAGTACAGCATTGTTATGGAGAATACCCGCAATGCTAAACCTTACACTGTAAAAATTCCTGGCTCTAACAAGCAGGCAGCAAAAGGACAACCTGTTAATATTCCTATTGATCTTAATAAGAACCCTATTCGTAACCCGTTTATAATTCCCGGGTTAAAGAAGGTAGATGTTGCACCACAGCTTAACCCGAATTATTCTTTCGAGAACTTTATTGAAGGAGATTGTAACCGTCTTGCACGCTCTGCCGGATTTGCAGTAGCGCAAAAGCCGGGTGGCACATCTTTCAACCCGCTCTTTATATATGGTGGTGTAGGCCTGGGTAAAACTCACCTTGCACATGCTATCGGCTTAGAAATAAAGAATAACCTTCCTAATAAGACTGTTCTTTATTTATCATCAGAAAAATTCACTACCCAGTTTATTGATGCTACCAAGAACAATACACAAAACGATTTTATCAACTTCTACCAGATGATAGATGTGTTAATAGTTGATGATGTACAGTTCCTGGCTAAAAAAGAAAAAACACAAGATGTGTTCTTCCACATATTTAATCACCTGCATCAAAACAACAAGCAACTGGTATTTACTTCCGATAAGCCTCCGGTAGAAATTGAAGGTATGGAACAACGCCTGCTTTCGCGCTTTAAATGGGGCCTTGCTGCCGACCTGCAAATACCGGGCCTTGAAACACGAATAGCTATACTTCAGCGCAAAATATATACCGAAGGACTTGACATATCGAGCGATGTAGTAGAATATCTTGCTTACAGTATTAACAGCAATGTTCGCGAACTTGAAGGTGCATTGATATCATTGGTTGCTCAATCTTCGCTCAATAAAAAGGCTATTACACTGGAGCTTGCCAAGCAAATGATTGACAAATTTGTGAAGAACACTGCCCGCGAAGTTTCTATTGACTATATACAAAAGGTAGTGTGCGATTACTTTGGCTTGCCTATTGAAATGATCAAGTCAAAGACACGTAAGAGAGAGGTTGTACAGGCTCGCCAGATAACTATGTATTTTGCCAAAAGCTTTACCAAATCATCACTTGCAAGTATTGGGCTGCAATGTGGCGGTAAGGACCACGCTACTGTGCTGCATGCATGCAAAACAGTGAACAACCTGATTGATACTGACAAGCGCTTTAAAGGCTATATACTTGAACTGGAAAAGAAAATTACCCTGAGTAATTACCAATAAAAATAATATTTAATATACAGATAAAAAGAGAGGCCAAATGGCCTCTCTTTTTATTTACGTATAGATCATAAGCCTATTAAGGCTATTGGTTAAAGTGGCTTTCCTTGTATAAGCCTGAGGACTACTGCTATTACCGCTATTACAAGCAGAACGTGAATGAGGCCCCCTACTCCGTAGCCGATAAAACCGATAGCCCAACTAATAACCAATATTACCGCGATAATATACAATAGATTTCCCATGATTTTTATTTTTTTATTTTAAACGTTACTAATTAAATAATTCTCAACAACCATAATATAAGTAAGATCAATGCTATCAAAAGCAGCAGATTGATTAAACCACCAAGGCCAAAACCGCCTGCTATAATTGCAATTAACCAAATAATTAAAATAATAACGATAACAAGCCATAAAAAACTTAATGCCCTGCCATCATCCCTGTCAGCAGAATTGGCAATTACATTCGGCGCTTCGAAAGATGCTTGCTTGTCTTTTGCAGCATTGCTTCCGGCAAAACCAACCTTATTTATTGGTAGTGTTTTAGTAACTGTCTGTAAATTAGCTTTAGCTTCTTTTTTACTATTACTAAATATGCCCAAAGCATTATTTTGCTTATTGCTTTGCGGCTGTATTTGGTTTGTGGTATTTCCTTCAACCGGGGCCTGTTCAGATATCGAAGGAGTTTGTGTCTTCACCTGGGCAGTCTTTTCCTCTGCATTAGGAACTGCTTTATTGTTCCTGGTATAATCAATATAATAACCATTATTATAATGGCGCTTTGTTATTGAAAAGTTTGAGCCGCAGGAAGACAGCAGAACAGATGCTACTATACTTACCGAGAGGTATTTAATTAGATTTTTCATAGTTTGTTTTTATTTAATTGTGAATTAATTTTCACGCGTCAAAGGTGCATACCTTCCAACCTTTATGCATTACAGATCTGTACGCTTTAGTTACATAAATTACGTTTATCTGTTTCCATTACATTTTTGTCTGGCAGGCATAAAAAAAGCGTTGCTGAATATGCAACGCTTTTAATGTTAAAATAAATGGTTATTGTTTAACTATTATATTTCCTGCCAATGTAACGGCACCTATTCTTGCAAGAGCCCTGCCATCAAGCGATGCTCCTGTATCGAACGAAATGGACTGCATTGCCATAATAGTCCCTTTAAAAACAGAAGTAGTTCCAAAGGTTGCAGAGCTGCCCACCTGCCAGAATATATTAGATGCTAGTGCACCTCCTGCAAGGATTACTTTACGGCCAGAAGTAGCAGTTAGTGTAGATGCTATTTGAATTATAAATACCGCACTCGCGTTTCCCTTTGCATCAAATGTAAGGTCGCCGGAAGATACAGCAAGCGATGATGTTGACTTGTAAAGCCCCGGAGTTAATGTTAACCCGCCAATATTACCGGATAATGTTACTATATCAGTACAAGTTCTGCCTGCAGCATCATTATATGCTGAAGTCAGGTCAAGCTTTGCCTGGCTCGCTATTGGGCCATTGATATATTTTGTTCCATTTAATATTCCCGGAGGAAACCCGCCTACAGAAGTACCCGGGCTAAGGCCAAGATCGCCTGTAATATTTGTCGCTCCTGTGCTTGTAACATCTGAACCTGCAAGAACCGCCATAGTAGAGGCGTCAGTGCCAAGTGATACCGAAGCTTGAGTAGTAGCTTGAACAGGTATCACAACTGGGTTTGTGCCGGTTGATGCGGCAGGAGATGTATTTGTTTTGGTACATGCGGCCATTAAAACAACCGATGCAATTGCAGTGGCGGTTATTGCTTTTAACTTTTTCATTTTCTTTAAATTTAAGTTGCAAAATAATTTTTGCATCAGTACAAAGGTGCGGCAATACCGCTCTACAATTACTACACAACCTTCGGAAAAGCTTACATCATTCACGTATCAGAAAGGGGAAAAAAGAAGTTTATGAAAGGGCTACATCCTTTCCATATACCAGCTAAGTGTCTTTTCCATTTTCTTGTAATGGAAAATAGTAGTAATGATCTTTTGTAAGCGGGTAAAAGCGGTTTCGCTTTTCACCACATAGTCAAAAGCCTTATGATGCATGCAGTTAACTGCAACATCTATTTTATCCTGTGATGAGAGCATTACAACTGGGATATCGGGATTAAATTCTTTAATTTTATCTAACGTATCAACTCCATTCATGGCATTTTTATCAATACCATTAAGGTGATAATCTAAAATGATAACATCAGGGGCTTTTGACAACTCAGCAATACAAAGCTCACCACTTGCGAATGTTTTAATATCAAAATCAGCATGTTCTAAAAATTCAACTTCTAATGATTTTAAAAACAAAGCGTCATCATCTACCAGGAAAAGCCTTATTTTATTTTCATTTTTCATACTTTGGCGTTTTTAATCATATTAAACTCCTCTGTCAATTCTAAGCATGCCTGGGTACAAATGTCCTCAAGCTGTATAACCAAACCAGGTATTCCATCTGTTTGCTTTTGTGTGCTCGCATATTCCTGAACTTTTTTTGCCATATTCTCAAAATCAATACTAATGCCCATTATTGAAAAAGAAGGAATCATTTTATGCACTGCTGCATATACCGATTCCCAGTCCTTATCCTGGAAACCCTTTTTCATTGCATGAACCAATGGGGGTGTTTGCTCCAGGTAAACCGAAATCATTTCCATCATCAATTTAGGATTAGATTTTGTACGTTGCATTAAATAAGCCATATCAATACATCTTAGTTTCTTACTTTGATTCTTTTTATTTTCAGTATCCCCCACAGGAAGAAGAAGAGGTTTTTTTATCAACCCGATTATTTTACTGTATAGTACTCTTTCATCAATAGGTTTTGCTATATAATCATTCATCCCAACTGCTTTGCATTTTGCCAGGTCAACAGTAGTTACATCGGCCGTTAAAGCTATTATTGGTATTTTAGAATGCATTGTGTTACGTATGTATTCGGTAGCTTCAAACCCATTCATCTCAGGCATCTGCAAGTCCATCAAAATGATGTCATAATTTTGATTCTGTAATTTTTCAATTGCTATTTTACCATTAGCCGCAATATCACGCTCAAACCCGAAATCATCCAATAATGTTTTCATAAGTAATTGGTTGAGGGTAATATCCTCTACAACCAATATTCTTATATTCTTTATTTCCTTATCGAGCTCCAATAATTCAGGCTCCACTTCAAATTTACCTTTTGCTTTTTGAAAACTAAGAGTAAAACTGAATGTTGAGCCTGTACCTATTTCGCTTTTCACTTTAATAACTCCGCCTTGCGATTCTACCAGTTGTTTAACAATAGCCAGTCCTAAGCCTGTGCCCCCATATAACCTTGAAGTTCCACTTGATGCTTGTTGGAAATTCTCGAAGATCTTTTCTATCTTATTCTGTGGTATTCCTATTCCGGTATCTGTAACTGCAAACTCAATAATTGCATTATCCTCATCTTCACTTATTAATTTAACAGCAACTACTATTTTCCCTATAGTGGTAAACTTAACTGCGTTACTAACCAGATTCAAAATAATCTGGTGTAACCGTACAGGGTCACCGATCAATACTTCCGGAATTTTGCTGTCGTATTCCTTCACCAACTCCAAATTCCTTTCCTGTATCTTAGTTTCAAATAAATGCAGCATTGCCGATATAGACAGTGCCATTTTAAACGGAGATTGTTCAAACGTCATTTTACCAGCATCAACCTTTGCAAGATCAAGTATATCGTTAATAAGTACAATTAGCGCATCTCCGCTCATCTTTATCGCGGTCAGGTATTCGTTTTGCTTTGCCGAAAGGTCAGTTTTCAATACTACTTTTGTGAACCCTATAATAGCATTCATAGGTGTACGTATCTCATGGCTCATGTTCGACAAAAACTGCTGCTTAGCCTTAACTGCATCTTCCGCTATCCGGGTAGCCTCCTCAGCTATTTTTGTAGCACTTTCGGCTTTACTTTGGGCTTCTTCTGCAAATCCGGTAGCCAATTCTGCAACCACTTTGGCTTCTGTCAATTCCTTTTCAATCCTTTTCAATCCGGTAATATCTCTTGCAACTATAACTGCTCCAAGCACTTTTTTATCTAAATCTTTAAAAACTGAACCATTTAATAATACATCCGTCAATACACCATCTATTATGGTTAGCGGATAATTTAACACAAACCCTTTTTTAAAAACTTCTTTGAATATATTAAATGCTTCTTTTGTTTCTACAAAATAATCAGTAAAATTAGTTCCGATAATCTTACTACGGGCTTTATCAGTAGCCTTAACCATTGCTTCGTTCACATCTGTAATTATACCTTCAATATTAATAGTAACCAAGGGGTCCAGGGTAGCTTCTATTAAGCTTCTTGCATATTGGGACTGCTCCTGAGCTGTTTTCATTTCTTTCTTATATAAAGTAAAGGCATTGTTAACTTATTGTACCATTTAAGTTCCCAATCTCTTCTATCGGGCTTCGTTTCTTGTCTTTCATCTGCTTAAATTGTGTTGGTGTAAGGCCTGTAAATTTTTTAAATTGATTAGATAAATGCGCCACGCTGCTATAATTCATTTTCCAGGCAATTTCAGTAATATTCAGTTCATCGTACATCATTAATTCCTTTATCCTCTCTATTTTATGTGCAGTAATGAATTGGGCAATTGTAGTTCCCTGTACCTCAGTAAATAAGTTTGACAGGTATGTATAATCGTACTTTAATTTTTCGCTTAAATAATCAGAGAAATTTGTTTTAATTATTTCATCCGAATGATGTATCATTTCAATAATTGCGTTCTTAATTTTTTCAATCAGCACCCCTCTTTTGTCATCCATTAATTCAAGACCCGAGCTGTGTAAGCCTATATTCAATAATTTAAGCTGCTCAACCGACATCTCTTCCATCACCTCTACTTCTCCCAAATCCACAACCATAAAGTGCAAGCCAAGCTTCTTCAGCTCTTCTTTTACTGCCATTTTGCAGCGGGCACTTACCATATATTTAATGTACAGTTTCAAATTCAGGAGATTTATTAATATGAACAAAGATGCGTTCATTTAACCTTAAATACCTTACATAAGTACTCCGAATAGTTACACAAATCACATATTTTACACTTTAGCTTATAATAAACATATATGTCATTGAATACTTATACCTATATATAGCAGGTTAGTAACGCGTTAAGCGTTATTTCAGGAGTAAACAAAAAAAGACAGGCTTTTAAGTTCCTGTCCTTTGTTGTGGCCTATTAAATGATTTTGTACTATATTTCAAATACTCCTTTGTCCATTTAATTGGAATTAATTACACTGTTTGCTCCTGACCTTGCTTAATAATGTCAATAACTTCTTCGCGGTTTTTGTTCAGCTTGGTTTGTACACGGCCCAACATTTCAGATTCTTTGCCGGTTTCCAGTTTCAAATCTGAATCGGTAAGTTCGGTAAACTTAGTTTTAAGTTTCTTTGATTGATCTTCCCAATTGCCGGTAACTTTAAAAGTTTGAGAAGGTTTGCTTTGGGTTGTTTCTGAAGTTTTGTTTTGTGTTGCCTCAGGGGTTTTAATCTGAGTTGCTTCTGTTGTCTTGTTTGGGGTTTCCATTTTATTTTTTAGATTAAAAGATTAATAATTAATACGATACAAAGGTGAGGGCATTTCATGTTAAAAGCTTTATATGTACTTTAAACAATCTTACATGTTTCACTCATTTATATATGTTGCTTGAGAAATTTCATGGTGCATTAAAACATATTTCATTTAATAAGCACACGGAATTAATTATAAACTATTTTGTGGATATAATATTTACGAACGAGGCAACTACCTGTAATAAAAAACCTGAAAATATTAACAAGAAGAAGATTATTGCTTTTTTGTCGTTGCCTTTATTTTTCTGGTTGGTGGCTCCAATAATATCATTTATCTCACTTTCCAACTCATCAATTTTCTTCTCCAGGTTAAGATTGCTACTTGGGTTACGCCTTAACACTTTAGTTTCTGATGTCTTCTGCAGGCCTATTATTTTTGTTTTGAATATGCCAATTGCACCTACAATATCAAAAAGCAGTCCCGCAATATTCAGTTCGTATGCCAGTACCATTTCTCGGCTTTTAGTATCGTTAAAATTTTAAGAAATATTCAAGGTTATTTCACAATAACTACCAGATATTTTGATATACTCCAGAATAATCCAGGGTATTTAATGATCAATGAATCTGACTTATGATTATTGGTAATAGTATAGGAACTTGCAGGATGGTTGGTTACCAGTTTTTCAAACTTGCTCATAAATGGTATTACGAGTAATTTCTCCATGTCTGCTTTGGTAAAATACTGTGTATTAAAGTTTTTCTTCATTTCAGTGGTTCGGCCTATTCCGGCAAACCCGCCTTCCTTGGTAATAACACCATTCTTTTTAAATTCCTTAACAGTTCCTATTGAATAATAAACTGTATTCATTTCATTTGTCATATCAGTAATTTTACCGTTTAGCTTATTAATAACAACCATACTATCATTGAATTGTTTAATAACGGTCACAAGCGAATCATTCATTTTAGCAAGCTTCCCTTGCAATACAGTTATCATTGAATCCCTTTCTGCCAGCTCACTTGAAAGATGCCCTTCCAGTTTCCGCAGTTCTTTATTTTGACTATTCACTAATTTCAATTTCCTTTCCAATGAGTATATTTCTCTATGGTATTTAAGCAACTGAATATTTATACTCCTAATGTCGCCTACAATACTTTTCTTATTCTCATTGCCTTTTGTGTTTATTGACAATATGTTTTCAGCGGCTTTTATACTATCAAGATTATCCTGTATCTCATTCATTGATTTTACATAAGCTATAATGGATGAATCCTTCTGCGCATTTTCATTCATTAACGCAGAATCATTCATGCTCAGTGCCTTAATTTGCTTTTCTTGTTTATCGCTACAGCCATTAATAAGCAGCATTGCTATTGAAATGTATACTAGTGTCTTCATCTTTTTTTTATTTAATCGTGAAATAATTTTCACGGTGCAAAAGTGATTTACCTGGCATCAGGAAACATTACAAAAGCTCAGGGAAATGTTACACAAATCACGTATTTAATATTCCCCTGTAAGAATTACTTATACATTTGTAATTATTGAATTTACTATGAATAAGAAGATAATAATGGTTTGTCACGGAAATATCTGCCGTTCGCCATTAGCAAAGTTTTTGATGATAAAGAAACTGGAAGAAAGGAAAATAACAGGCATTGAAGTCGATTCTGCCGGCACATCTGCTGTACATGCCGGAGAAGCACCCGATGCACGCACCATTGCCAATGCCATGACCCATAGCCTTGATGTTTCTTCTAACAGGGCAAAACAATTCAGAAGTACTGACTTTGCAAAGTTCGACCGTATATATGTTATGGATAGCGCGAATTATGCTGATATAATGTTATTGGCAGAAGATGAGAAAGATAAAGACAAAGTGAGGCTGTTTCTCGATGCTGCTCATCCCGGCTCAAATGATTCAGTACCTGACCCATGGTATGGTGATGAGAAGGGCTTTGATAAGGTTTACCATATAATAGATAAAGCTGCAACTACTATTGCAGACAAAATTAAAAAGGGAGAATTACTCCCCTGATTTGATGAGTAATATAGTTAAAGGTACTTTATATCTCATACCGAGTTTGTTGGGCGATTCAGTAATTGAGCGCTCTATACCTAACTCCAATAAAGAAATCATACAATCGTTGGATGAATTTATTGTAGAGGACCTGCGCAGTGCACGAAGATTTCTGGTAAAGATGGCAAGCAAACCAATCGACTCAATCTTATTTCATTTACTTAACGAACACACTTCATCAGGACAAATACAGCCCTATATTGATGGCCTGCTAAAAGGCAAGAATGTTGGGTTACTGTCTGATGCAGGCTGCCCGGGCATTGCTGACCCGGGAGCTGAGGTAGTCAGGCTTGCGCACAAACATGGTATTAAAGTGGTGCCACTGGTTGGCCCATCCTCTATCCTGCTCGCCCTTATATCATCGGGCCTGAACGGACAAGGGTTTGCATTTCATGGTTACTTACCTAAGAAACAGCCTGAAAAAGGATTGAAAATAAGGCAACTTGAAACAGCCATTTATAAAGAGAACCAAACCCAGATATTTATAGAAGCCCCTTACCGAAACGACGCTTTGCTGCAAGATATACTAAGCACCTGCAGGCCTGAAACCCTTCTCTGTATTGCTTCCGATATCACTTTATCCACCGAGTACATTCACACAAAAACAATAAAGGAGTGGCGTTCTGAGAAACAAAGCTTCAACGATCATCCGACAGTCTTCCTCATCGGCAGGTAGGCTTTTACTACTCCAATACTTTCAGCAGTCTTTCAGTTTTAATAGTGGTAGCACATTTAAAATGGCCTTTAGGGCAGGCCTTATATCCGTGCAAGCCACATGGGCGGCAATCCAACTTTTCTTCAGTTTCAATTATAAACGATTTTTTAGAAAGCGGCCCAAAACCAAATACAGGAACCGTTGAACAATATACTGCCGTTACCGGGGCATCCATAGCTGAGGCTATATGCATAGGTGCTGAATCATTTACATAATTCATTACTGCATCATTTATTAATGCCGCCGACTGAAGGAATGATAATTTACCGGCAAGGTTCTTTACTTGTTTATTCTTAGTCGACTGAATGATTTGATTACAAAGCTCGATATCACCGCCAGCGCCTAATAAGTAAACTTTGTATTTACTCTCCAGTCTATCTAAAAACTCTATCCACTTATTGGCAGGGAACTGCTTGGTAAACCATACCGATGAAGGCGCAACACATATATATGGCTTCGCTTTGTACAGGGCGACCGATTCGTAATCAGTAGGCTGAGGATATAACCTTGGCAATTGCATTCCAGTATCAGTAAACGAAGCAACTAACTCCAGGTTCCTTTCTACTTCATGTTTACCATCACCTATAATATGCTGCACTTTCCTTGTATAGCAGAATGAGAAGGGGTTCTTATCAAACCCAATCTTTTCTTTCGCACCCGAAAGGAATGTTACCAAGCCCGAGCTACCAAAGCGATGAAGGTTTATTACCTTGTCATATTTAGCTTTCCTTACTTCAGATATGATGCGGGAAAGCGCTGAGTATTTACCGGCCTTCTTATCCCATACTATGACATTATTCAGATAAGGATGTTTCTCAAATAATGATTCATTGCCTTTGCGGAGCAGGAAATCAATTTGAGCATCGGGAAAATGCTGGTACAGTTTTTCTACAACCGGTGTTGCCAGTATTACATCACCAATAAATGCTGTTTGAATAATAAGGACTTTCAAAATCTTTTTAAATAACCATAACCGCCCATAGGCGATATTATTTAGAACCTGGTTAGCTTATATGCTACACCTATGTTAGCCAAATAGTCAGGCATACCTGAATAACTCAATTCGAGCCATATTAGTATCTTTTTAGATACTGCATATCTTCCACCCGCAACTACTCCGAACAAGATACCCGGGTAAAATTCATGAGAATTATATGTTCCCTGGTTTGTGGTCGTAGATGATGACATAGAAGTAAATGTAAAACCAAATATCAAGCCTCCATATGGATCAAACTTATCGCTGCCTTTAAAGTGGTAAAGAGGCCTGCTTGCTAAACCAAGGTAAGTTGCATTCACTTTATTATTAAGATTACCCGAGCCCAAAGGTTTTCCAAACGGATCAATAATGTTGTACGGTATGTTATTACCGGTATACGATGCACTGGCAACAGAAAAGCTGGCGCCGATACCAAATTGTTTAGCAAACTTATGTTCGTATGAAAGCATAAAGCCAGGAGATGTTGTACCGGAATAATTTGGCAATAAACTGTACGATACACCGGGGCCTCCTAAACCACCGCCATAACCAACGCCCAACCCAAAAATATCCATTTCATCGGCGGGCGATGAACCGGCGCTATTCCCTGAAGCTTCCTGCCCGAAAGAAACGGACGAGAAACCCACAAATAATAAAACTAAAAAAGGTTTAAAAAAACCTTTGTAAATCTCACGTGTAATAGATGTCATGACTTCAATATCCTTACAAAATTAACATTCTTTCCATACTGGGCAATTTTGGGCATTTTGCAGTTATTCACAAAGCCTTCTTAATTACTCTCTATTCCTTTTAAAAAAAAGCCCGGTTTCCGATGGATATCGGAAACCGGGGCTTCTCATAAATTATAAAGCGATGCCTGACTATTACATCATATCGCCCATTCCGCCGCCCATTGGTGGCATGCCACCTGCTTTCGACGTTTCTTTTTCTTCTGCCAATACGCATTCGGTTGTTAACACCATACCTGCAATAGAAGCTGCGTTCTCTAAAGCTACGCGGCTAACTTTGGTAGGGTCAATAACACCTGCTGCAAAAAGGTTTTCGTATTTCTCGGTCCTTGCATTGAAACCGAAATCTCCTTTACCTTCTTTTACCTTTTGAATAACCACTGAACCGTCAATTGTGCCTGAGTTAGCTACAATCTGGCGGAGAGGTTCTTCTAACGCGCGGCGTATAATAGCAATACCGGTTGTTTCATCTTCGTTGTCGCCCTTCATCTTTTCAAGTACTTCAGCGGCACGAACGTAAGCAACACCTCCACCGGCAACTATGCCTTCGGCAACAGCAGCACGGGTAGCGTGTAATGCATCGTCAACCCTGTCTTTCTTTTCTTTCATTTCCACTTCCGAAGCAGCTCCAACGTATAATACTGCAACACCACCTGCTAATTTAGCAAGGCGTTCTTGTAGTTTTTCCTTATCGTAGTCAGATGTTGTGTTCTCAATTTGAGCCTTGATCTGGCTGATACGTGCATTGATGTCTGCCTTTTTGCCTGAACCGTTCACTATGGTTGTGTTATCCTTGTCGATAGTGATCTTTTCAGCACGGCCTAAGTATGAAAGGTCAGCATTTTCCAGTTTGTATCCGCCATCTTCCGATATGAATACGCCATTGGTCAACACTGCAATATCCTCAAGCATAGCCTTCCTTCTGTCGCCAAAGCCCGGAGCCTTAACAGCAGCCACTTTCAACGAACCCCTCATTTTGTTTACTACTAAGGTAGCAAGAGCTTCGCCGTCAATATCTTCAGCAATAATAAGAAGAGGATGGCCGGTTGCAACGGTCTTTTCCAGTATAGGAAGAAGTTCTTTCATAGAAGAAAGCTTCTTTTCGTAGATAAGGATGTAAGGATTATCCAAAACCACTTCCATCTTATCGGTATTGGTTACAAAGTAAGCCGAAAGGTAACCCCTGTCGAACTGCATACCTTCTACAACTTCAACAGTTGTATCGGTACCGCGAGCTTCTTCAACGGTAATAACACCTTCTTTCTTAACTTTTGCCATCGCTTCAGCAATAAGCTTGCCAATGGTAGAATCGTTATTGGCAGATATAGTAGCAACCTGCTCTATCATCTTGTTGCCTTCGCCAACCGGTTTCGATTGTTTCTTCAGGTCAGCCACAATAGCTTCTACAGCCTTGTCAATACCGCGCTTCAAATCCATTGGGTTTGCACCTGCGGTTACGTTCTTAAGGCCAATTGTAATAATTGCTTGTGCCAAAACGGTAGCGGTTGTAGTTCCGTCACCTGCTATGTCAGCAGTTTTAGAAGCTACTTCCTTAAGCAATTGAGCGCCCATGTTTTGTACAGGATCGGTCAATTCTATTTCTTTAGCAACGGTAACACCATCTTTAGTGATGATAGGTGCGCCAAATTTTTTGTCAATAATAACATTGCGTCCTTTTGGGCCCAATGTTACCTTAACTGCGTTTGCCAACGCGTCTACGCCTTTCTTAATTGCGTCGCGGGCATTCAGGTCGAAAATTATGTCTTTAGCCATTTTTTATTGTATTTATTGTTATTGATTTAATTTGATGATTTGATAGTTTGGTAATTTGATAATGACAAATTGGTTCTACAATCATCAAATTATCAAATAGCCGAGTTACCAAATTGGTTATTATTATTCAAAGTATCCTAAAACGTCATCCTGGCGCATAATCAGGTATTCTTTACCATCTATGCCAATCTCGGTGCCCGAATATTTTCCGTAAAGTACTTTATCGCCTACTTTTAGGGTTACAGGCTCATCTTTCTTTTTGCCCGGGCCTACTGCCACTACCACTCCCTTTTGGGGTTTTTCCTTAGCAGTATCAGGTATAATAATACCACCCGATGTTTTGCTTTCTGCCTCAGCAGCCTCAACCAATACGCGGTCGCCCTGAGGTACGAAGTTTACTTTTTTTGCCATGATTTTTTTAGATTTAGAATTGTTATATTAATGTTTAATTAGTTCTCTGCTTCGTATACTGTCAATTTCTATGCCAAGTGCTCAGAGGTGCCATTTTTTCACTTGGGAACGCGAATCTATGCCAAAAAAGCATAACACCTGCCAGCTTTGTTTATTTATCTATCGCTTTTAGTTAAACGCCTCATAATCACCAAAATTTGTGGGTTGACACTTTTGGGGCATTTATTTTTGTAATTCATTGATAATTAGTAATTTGCAATTTTAAAACACCCCAAAAGTGTCAACCCGTGTCAACCCGTTCATATATGCCAAAACATTAAAATAGATGTCGCAGCAAACTGAGCCGGAACATAATCTATCCTTTACTCTTTCTGTTTTCATTCCTATATAAATATGAATAAGCGGCTAAAGATGGCAACGGCGAAGCCCTCGCGAACCCCGTAATTTTAAGTTAGATTATCAGTGAGCAAAATTAAACATTTTATTTATTATTGGGTTTAAAATGTTTATATAGTTTTCAACAACCCGAAAACACATTTCGTTGTAACCTATAAATTGATTATTATAATTCTTATAGTTACATTTGCTACACGCCACTGAACCATACATGACACTAATACTCATTACTCACTAAATTAAAGGCATTATGAAAAAACTTATCTATTTGTCAACGGTAGTACTTTTATTTATCTGCCAAACCACAATTAATGCGCAACGTTACTACGGATATGAAAGCCACTACAAGAAAGATTCGACATATTTTGAGGGAACACGTTATGCCGTTACTGATTTGTATAAATTGGGAGATGATCATAAGATCAGGTTAAAAGATGGCGATTCATACGGAGACAGCACCTGGTTTAAACATAAATGGATAAGTAATGAAAAATATAACAGTGTATATTACTTTGAAACTTCTTTTATGCCTGGCTTTGTTTACCAATATTATGTACCCAAACGCTCTGACTCTGTAGGGGCATATTCCGGCCTTGCAGTAGAATATCTTTTTTATGGCAAGGTGCATAATAACGATGATGATGGGCCAAGCCATGCGCGCTTTTATGGAAAAATCGGGTTAATGAGCAGTACTAAAGAAAACGAACGGTCTATTCTTAATATGTCATTAGGGCTAACCCTATCTCTTGAAAAAAATCCTGAACGGGTGTTCCTTGTCCCTGACTTTGGTATTGAATCAGGTTGCTTTGTACAGAACAAGCAAGCCACTGCATACGTAATAGCAATGGCCGGCATACAATTCTACGCCATGAAAAATATGTTTGTAGGAGCCAATGGTGGTTATATGTACACCCTTTCAAACATATATGTATGGAGTGGTTATTATGGACAAGTCAATGTAGATTTTTCGTTCTGGTGATAGCCGGGGCATGCTTAATGCTCTGATTATAAATCTCTCATAACAATATATTTCTCAATTCTCATCCACTCCTTCCATTGCAGTAACTCCCTTTTGTTATTGGTATAGTAATTATAGAAATACTTGTCCCCCGTTTGTCCCCTTTCGCCTTATTTACAATTTGATATTTTTGGGATGTATTTTGGCGGTAAAACCAACAAAGTGATCATGTCTAAAATTCTACTGTTAAGCCATAAGAAAGATTTTGCAAGCAAAGTGCTTAAAGCGCTTTCTGACGAAGGGCATAAAGTTATTCGTGAGCTTAGCAGTCCTGAAAAATTTGATTCGGGCTATTTAAAGCGTTATGACCTCCTGATATTAGACCAAAACTTTCTTTTGCCCGATAATACCCCCCTGATACTATTAATATCGCAACAAATAAAAACCGCTACCGATTACCCGCCAATCATTATGCAGGTACCGGAAAAATTCTCGAATCATGAAATTTACCCTGAAGTAGATCTATATGTTACTGAAAAAGTGAAGGGTACTGAATTGGTTGAAATGGTAGAAAATGCACTGGAGTCAAGACAGTATCTGAAGGTCGGCTCACAATATCATCATGCATCTACCTTAGATGACCTGAATGATTTTTTCAACCGTGAATTAACTGCCCGCGACCGCGAGCTAAGTTCGTATACCATGCTGATGATGAAAAAAAACAGTGAGCTGTATTATATTCATTCATGCCTTGAGAAAATGAATACAGCCAATTTCACCGACAGCGTTATTGAACTGAAGAACACCATCAGGCGGTTCATGAATGAAGATGAACGCATTGAATCGTTCTTCTCTTATTTTAATAAAACTCAACCCGATTTTATTGCTAAACTTGATAAAATAGCTTCCCTTTCGCTTACCGATAAAAAACATTGCGCCTGCCTGAAAATGGGATTAGATAATAAGCAGGTAGCTGTCTTATTCTCTATTGATCACCAAAGTGTAAAAAAAGCGCAGACACGCTTAAAGAAAAAACTCGGGCTTGCTGAGTCACAATCATTACGGGAGTTTATCAATAATGTTTGATGACTCATTAAAATAGCCGCCGGTATATGGTAACAGACAAGGAAATATTAAAAAAAATTGAAAAACATTTTCAATGGCTCACCGTTAACGGAAAGCATATTCTTGCCATTGACCTGAAAGGTACAACAGAAGAAGAATTTATTGCCTGCACACAGTATATGCGCACTGTAACCTTCCAGTCTCCCTTTGATGAAATACGCGCTGTTATAGACCTTACCGGTATAAAATTTACTCCGCGTATGGTTTATTATGCCATGCAGGTAGCTAAATACGGAAGTAAAAAAGTAACGCACAAAGCAGGTATTGGAATGGGGCCGGTTGTATTGGCACTGTACCGTATATCTCGCATGCAGGGCAATAGCACCAGGTTATTCAACACCTATGATGAAGCCTTGAAATTCGTAAGCGAATAAACAGAATTCATTATTAATAATTAGTGTTGTCCACTTCTTGTCCCCCTTATTTCATAGGTGTTCTTACGTTCAGGTAATAGTTTTGCTGCAATAAATCAGTAACGCTATCCCTGAATTTGTAAAACTCCCAACATGAAAAAAATTAACTTGTTAGTATTTGCTTTGTTCTGTTTAGGAATAGGAACAGCTAATGCTCAATTTGCGGACCTGCATGATTTTGGCGTCGGAAATCCTAAAAGTTCATTAACTCTTTCTGTTACAGGAGACACCTTATTTGGGATGTCAAAACTTGGAGGCACACTTGGTGGAGGTTGTATATTTTCAATGAATAAAGATGGAAGCGGGTACCAGGTACTGCATAGTTTTATTACAACTGATGGCGAATTTCCTATTGGTAATCTTATCCTTTCCGGAAATATATTATATGGTATGACACCTTACCTTGGTGTCATTTTCTCCATTCATACCAATGGAAGCGGGTTTAAAGTTTTGGCAGAAATAGGCAGCGGACCTGAAGGCTCATTAACCCTTTTAGGCGGTAAGTTTTATGGAACAAAAAGTCAGGGAAATGGTACTATTTTCTCGATAGATACCAACGGAAGCGGATTTACAACGCTGCACACCATGGCTACCCCTGTAATTGTTGGCTCTAATTTAGTTGGCTCATTAACCGCTTCCGTTACCGGAGATACCTTGTTCGGAATGGCTACATATGGAAGTACCGGATATGGTAATATCTTTTGTATACGTACCGATGGGAGCGGATACAAGGAAATGTTCGATTTTAGCCTTTTAACCGGAGCATCTCCACACGGTTCATTGATCCTTTATAATGGTTTGTTATACGGAATGACATATTATGGAGGGATATATGGAGGAACATCCGGAGGTGGTACTATTTTCTCCATCCATACCGATGGAAGCGGGTTTACAGTGCTGCTTAATTCCGGGGCTATTGTTGGTGGCAGCAACCTCTCGGGTGGTGTGGCAGATGCTAGTCTTGCCTTTGGCTCATTAACGGCTTATAATGGCTTATTGTATGGAATGTCAAGCGCGGCAGAATCGAGTTATGGAAATGTTTTCTCTGTGCATCCCGATGGAAGCGGATATACTGCTTTATGGGAATTCTATCAATACCCGATTACAGGTGGAAGCCCACAAGGTAATGTTGTAATTTCGGGAAACATGTTGTATGGTATGGTTGGCGTTGCTACTGCCGGTAGTGGAGTGGGCGAAGGTTATATTTTTGCAGATACATTGTTAAATACAACCGCAAGTGTGGTAGCCAATGTAAGTTCCAGCGGAGACAGTGACGGCATTGCAACCGCAAACCCGACAGGAGGGATGCAGAGCCCCTCTGGAGACGGTTATTACACTTATTTATGGTCTGACCCAAATGCACAAACTACCGATACTGCCATTGGGCTGGCAGCAGGCACATATACTGTAACAGTAACCGACTGGGCAGGTTCTGTGGTTTCTGCAACGGTAACCGTACCAGCCAATTCAGGCTTACCTATTGGCTTACTAAGCTTTGACGCACAAGCCGCAGGAGTAACGGCAAAACTTACATGGGCGACAGCCACCGAAATAAACAACAATTATTTTACGGTTATGCGTAGCAAAGACGGATCGAACTGGGAAAATATAGGGACCATAAAAGGCGCAGGCAATAGCGATAAAACAATTTATTATTCTTTTATAGACGATAATGCTGCCAACAAGGTAAACGGAAATGGAACACTCTATTACCGTATTAAGCAAACCGATTTTGACGGAAAATCTGAAACGTTCGGTGTGAAGCCTGTCAAATTCCAATCCACAGTTTCAGCACTTACCATTTACCCTAACCCGGTAACAGATAATTTAAACATTCAACTGGGAAAGAACGACAATATTACCAGGGTGGAAATAATAAACTGCATGGGGCAAACTGTATACAATGCAAATCAATTAGCTCCGGGAGGCAATATAAACACCAGCCAATTGACAGAAGGTGTATACCTGCTGCGTATAACAACGGAAAACAATATACAGCAACAAAAATTTATTAAAACACGAAGCAACTAAACACAACAAATATGAAGGCAATTTTAAGAATAGTATCGGGCAGAAATGAAAATGATATTCGCAGAGTGGCATTCTGGATAGGTCTCATTTTTTTATCCTTCCTGCTTTACAAGTTTTATGCATTGTCGGTTACAGACCTTTAAAATTTATTACCGTTCACTCTCCAGGAACACCATCTCTCATTGGTAGCCGTTAGGCCCCATTGGGTACCGTTCCATACTTCATCGGTATAACTTATCTTGTTATTTGATACCATTATACCCGTATTTTGTATAAGCTTTTAATAGTTAAAGAAGCATTTTAAAGAAATTGATAAATATCAGGTTTCATGAAACCAATTTAATGTAGTTTTGTTCTTGCGGGGCAGCCCTTGAGTGGTGGGGTAAAGCATTGTATCTAATATAATGTAATGCCCCGCATTTTTTTTCAACGGTTTAAAACAAATTAAATTTTCCTGAACTTCGGTATTACTCGTGAGGGCTTCGCCGTTCGTTGATCGATATTCAAATGGGTTACTGCTTGCCCGGGACCCCATCTCTCATCGGCTGCCATGGCCCCCATTGGGTACCATTCCATACCTCGTCGGTATAACTTGTTTGATTATTATCGGCATCGAAGACATACGTCCAACGCTCGCTGTTCACCCACTCTTTCCCGTTCCAGTTTTGTGCTAATTGGCTCGTGTTATTACCCCTGTCATCATAAGTATATTTAATTTGCCTGCTGTTCACCCATTGCTCTCCGTCCCAGGTTTGTGCTAAGTGCACATCATCCTTAAAAAACTGTTGCGACTTATTTACCCACTCCGTACCATTCCAGGTTTGTAGTAATTCGCTGGCCCTTTTATTATTGGTATCGTAAGTATAAAAGTACTGTTCCACATTCGCATAACCAGAATCGTGCCGGTATTGCCTGATAAAGTTTACCGGGTTATTCTGCTTATCGTATGTAAAAAAACATTGCCAGCCATATTGGGATATGGAACTTAATACTTTATGGTGATCGTTATAGGTAGCTGTATTAATGCCAATATTTTGCCATTTAATAGCTCCTGTTCTATATCACTTACCTTATTATCATGGGCATCATAGGTCATAACATTTCTAAATCCGTTATGAGGTGCCGTAGTATCAATACGTCCTTGTTGGGCTAAAAGGCTTTTTGCAGCCAGAATCAAACAGCATAGTATAACAATAACATTTCTCATAATACGAATATATATAAGCTAACTGAAGGTAAGATGAAGATTTGCCTATAAATGTTTTCGCCTGATTATTCAGCAGATAGCTCCTTCAATAAGGCAGAGAGGTAAGTTTCTGCTTTCATTGGTGTCGGCAAATGGCTGATTATATTGACAAATATCAAATGCCATGATATAAATCATACACGTTTACTGTGAGTTATCATGCTTAACCGGTCGGGGGTTGACGAGTTTTGAAAAACAATCACTAATACACATTTTAATACTTACCCTGATATGAAGAAACTTAACGTAGCTGTTGTTGACGATGATGAAAGTATGCACGAGATACTTAAGGATCTCTACGAAAACTCCAGCATAGTAAATATCGATCGCACTTATCTTGACCCAGCGAAATTCATTAAAGAAGCCCCCGTGATCAATTTCGACCTTTGCCTTTTAGATATTAGCATGCCGGGAATAAATGGTCTGGTAGTGGCACAGGTACTTGGCAATAAACCTTATATTTTTATTACCGGCAGCGAAGACAAACTAAAGGAAGCCCTTAACTTAAAACCTATTGATATTGTAACTAAACCGTTTAACAAGGAGAGGCTTGATTACGCATTTGAAAAAGCATACAAACAGATAGGCGATAAGATAGAATACGGTTTATTTAACATAGCAGAGTGCAGCAAAAAAATAAAACTCTATTTACCCGATTTTTTATACGTTACAACCGATGAGGTTGACTCACGCAATAAATGCCTTATTATGAACGGGGGAATAAAATATACCCTGATGGATTACAAACTGGAAGACCTGATGTTGGCTGCCCCCCATTTGGTTAAAGCTAACAGGCATCAATTGGTAGCCATGCATGCCATACATGAAATTGAACATGACACACTTACATTAAAGAATGCAAAACCAAATGGCATACCCGGCGAAATTACCCTTAGCCCCATATATAAAGAAGCGTTACTTAAACTAATGTTTCACAGACAATTATGAGTAACGCTGTGGAATTAAAAAAAACATTCAGCGACCCCGAACATCTCTTCGAATATGTTGATGAAGTGTTTTTTTCAGTCGATATGAAAGAATACCGGGTATTGCAAATGTCGCAGGCATGCGAAAGAATGTATGGATATACACAGGCTGAGTTTATAGGCAATATAAATTTATGGAAAGAGGTAATACACCCTGATGATAAACATATTATTGAAACCAACGACGATGAACTGTTAAGTGGAAGAATGGTTTTTAACCAGTACCGCATCATTCATAAAAACAAAAACATAAAGTGGATAGAAGGAAAAATAATTCCTACACTTGATAATGATGGTAAGTTGGTTAAAGTAGAAGGTATTGTAAGAGATATTACTGAACGAAAAAGTGCCCAGGAGAAAGTTGTTCAAACAGAACGCCTCCTTTCTGAAGCACAGTACATGGCCAAAATAGGAAACTGGAACGCCGATTTTGTTACGAATGAAATTTTCTGGTCGGAGGGCCTGCGTAAACTTTTTGGTGTAAGCTCCGATTTTCCGGCCAGTTTTATAGCTTATATAGGGCTTATTCATCCTGAAGACAGGGACAATGTTTACAAGCAAATTACCGATACCGAAACAAAAGGAAAATCATTAGATATTGAGTATCGCATAGTACGTGCCGATGATGGAAAAATAAGCATATTACATACACTTCTTCATACCGTTAAAAATGAAGAAGGAAAACTTATACGGGTTTACGGAATATCGAAAGATATTTCGACGCGTAAAATAACAGAAGCCAAAATAGAACAACTGAATATGCTCATTTACCAAATGAGCCATGACCTGCGCGGCCCGATCAATTCAGCAAAAAACTATATATACCTGGCCTCGGTTAAAGTAAATGATACAATAGCGCTTGATTATATTGACAAAATACACCGCTCGTACCGGAAGATAGAAGACCAGCTGATGTCGTTACTTAACCTGCAACGGGTAAACCGTTCTGAGACCACGATGGAAAAAATTGACCTGGAAGATACTGTTGAACAGATCATACGCTCTTTAGATAATATACCCGGGCTCATGAAAGTAAAGGTTTCAACAGATATTAATGTAGATGGAGATTTTTATTGCGATAAACAGTATTTGCACTCTATTATTTACAACTTATTTAATAATGCAATTAAGTACAGAAGAGATTCACCCAATTCATTTATTAAAATAAATGCAAAAAATACCGATACGGGTATTATTATTACCATAGAAGACAACGGCACAGGTATGAATGAAGAAGTACGGTCGAAAGTATTTGACATGTTCTTTAAAGGCGACCCCAGAGCCAATGGTTCTGGCCTGGGTTTATATATTGTAAAAAAACTGGTAGAAAGGCTAAAAGGAACTATACAGGTGCAAAGCGAACCCTTGAAGGGAAGCACTTTTACCATTAAGCTGCCTAATGCAGGCGAGGCTTTATAAAATCAGCAAATATTTTACAACACCATTTACCTGTTTGGTTACATACGTTACCCTGGTTCGTTACATCATCAATGTATATAGTGTAAAGCATGCTGACATTTGTTCCGGCATTATTAACAAATTTCAATTGGCTACTGAAAGATGTAATATGTGTAAGATTCTCTTTTAATGGCATAATACTTTATAAATCGAATGTCATCACTTTTGTTCTCTAATCATGAACTGATTATTTAAACTACATATATGAAAACTAAAACCCTCTTAAGTATCTGCTTATTTCTTGGATTAATAATTACCACAGCGGCACAAGTAAAAGTAGGTAACAACCCAAACACAATTAATACAAACTCCTTATTTGAGCTGGAGAGTACCAACCAGGGATTTTTGGCGCCGCGAATGGCACTAAATAGTATTAATGCAGTCGCTCCGCTTTCAGGCACCGTTCCTGCAGGTATGCTTATTTACAGTACAGGCGGAACTGTAGCCGATGGCTTTTATGTTTGGAATGGAAGTAAATGGCTGGCCATTACTACATCTGCCAACACAAGGACAAATTACGTGCTGGTAAAATCCGCTTCCGATTTCCCGGCCCCGGTAAGTGGGGTTATAACATTAGTTGCAGGAACCCTGTACGAAATAAATGGCACAATTACACTTACAAATAAAATTGACCTGAATGGATGCAAAATAACAGGGGCCGATGGGTTAAATGATAAATTAGTTTACACAGGCGCTTCAGAATTATTTACAGGGGCAAATACAGGAAGTGTTCTATCACTTACTCTATCAGCTCCTGCAGGAAGCTTATTTAATATAAATGCAAGTGGCGCCATCAAAAACCTGCTGGTACAAAACTGCAACATGATTGGTTGCAATAGTTTAGGAACAATACAAAGCGTGGGTGGTAAAGTTTTTTTTTCCAATATTGTCTATTTTGCCAACACTAATGGTATCACTTTTCAAAACGATAGTGTTGTTGGAATATATGATAACTTTTGGGATATATCTAACCATAATACTTATGAAACCTTTACAGGCAAGTTTAATATAATACAACTGCTGGGTGGCGGGCGTAATGTAAGTTCAACTAACACCGCAACCGGTATAAATGTTTCGGGTATAAGCTCTATAGCTAATGGCTCGCTTAAAATGCTGTTGTATACAGGAACGGGCACTTATTCTATAGGTACATTTACAGATAATTGGGAAGTTGAATCTATTGGGCTAAATACCCAAAAAGATGATGAGGCCACTGGCAATTTTTATATAACAACACCTGCTGTAACAACTTTTACTGCCAACAACACTCCAACCAAAATACTTGGAACAACTACATCAACAAACCTGTTTAGGGTTACAGCACCTACAAATAACAGGCTAACATATACAGGAAGAAAAACTCAATCATTTATAGTAACATGCTCTGTATCCTTTACCTCAACCGGAAACAATAAGAATTATTCGTTCTTTATTTTTAAAAATGGGGTTCAGCTACCAGAGTCGGGGGTGTTTACTAAAATAACCACCGGCAATGACGAGCAAGCCGTACCTGTTTTATGCACTGTGCTCCTTAACCCTAATGATTATATTGAGGTTTGGGTAGAAAATAATACAGATAATACGGGTATTACTGCTCAAACCATGAACATTACAATAAAATAAATCATGAAAAAGATAACCACATTAATCTCACTTGTTCTAAGCATTGGTGCATTGGCACAAAGCCAGTTTACGAACAATGGCAATTTTACTATTCACAACGGAGCTAATATTTCCTTCTTTGGTAGTTTTATCAATAACGGTTCTTTTGTAGATTCGGCAGTAGTAGTTAGTATTAGTGGCAACGCAGCTCAAAATATCGGTGGCACAAACACTGTTACCTTTAACAATCTAACACTTAATAATACAAGCGGAGGAATAACACTGGCCACACCTGAAAATATCAGAGGTACACTGACACTCACCGGCGGTATTTTAAAAACCACAGCAACTAATATACTCACACTTAATGCAGGAGCAACATCAACAAGCGGCAATGCAACATCATTTGTTGATGGGCCAATGGCAAAAAAAGGGAATACTGCTTTTGTATTTCCATTAGGTAATGGTTCCACCTGGGCAAGGCTTGGTGTTACTGCTCCGGCTACCATTACAAATACACTTACTGCACAATATTTTCATAGTGCTTACACCAACACAACTTCCTTAAATGCTCCGCTTGCCAATGTAAGCACCATTGAATTCTGGACACTATCGGAAAGCGTTGCGGGTGATGCGGTAAATACAACGTTATACTGGCAAAATGCGTTAGCAAGCGGCATACAAACATACGACACCACATTACGAATTGCACACTTCAATGGTACTGCGTGGGAGGATAAAGGCCATACTGCAATGACAGCAGGGAGTGCAGGTAATATTACTTCTATTCCGGTTTCCAGCTTCAGCCCATTTGCTTTTGGCTCCACGAACGCGGTTTCAAACCCCCTGCCAATTGAGTTATTATCTTTTCAGGCACAGTTAAACAGCCAGGGCATGGTAGACCTAACCTGGTCTACAGCTTCAGAAATAAACAATAAGGAATTCACTATTGAGAAGACAGTTAATGGAATCGATTATGATACTGTAACCAAAATAGCGGGTGCGGGCAACAGTACCAAAATTCTTTATTATAAAGCAGTTGATGAAACACCATATACAGGCACATCATATTACAGGCTTAAACAAACAAACTTTGACGGGCAATCAACCTATTCTGAAATACAAACCATAAATATAAACCCAAAATATTCTTTCAGCATCTACCCCAACCCGGTACATTCAACATTATTTTTGAATTATTATTCGCAAATAACTACAGTAGAAGAATTAGAAATAATTGACATGGCCGGCCATATTGCCGGCATTTATACTACCGGGTTACAGAAAGGCAATAATACCTTTCAGCTTAATATTGATTGGCTGGCAAATGGTATCTACTTCCTGAAATGCAGCAATGCCAATGAGTTTACATATTTGAAGTTTATAAAGCAATAATCGCAAAAACTATAACCGCTTAATCTATTACGCAGTTTTAGCAGTTCATTACACAGTTTACCACATCTCACTACATAGCCAATAAAAAGGCCCTTTCCCCGAACTACCTTTGTTTTGTAATTAAATAAATACAAACTAATTAATGCAAAACGCCATGAAACCCTACCATCACATCAACGCTTCTGCCAGGCGTACAAGCTCAGCCCCACCTTATACAGGGATAGAAAGCACTACCAATTACACGAGAGAAAAACCGGTATACTCTATTGCCAGAGGTTTTAAAGCAAGCAGCCCTATAGACTTCCACCAGAACAATTACATAGCACAAATAGAAGAAATTATAAAAGATAAAAATGACAGTTTAACTTATGCTAAAACTTTACAGGATGCTATTATCCCCTGCAAGGATAATTTAAAAAATGTATTTCCTGAATCGTTTGTTTACCACTTACCCAAAGAAATAGTTTCAGGCGATTTTTGCTGGTTTGAAGAAGTTGGCGACACCGTGTTTCTGGCTGCCGCCGACTGCACAGGGCATGGTGTGCCAGGCGCCATGTTGACCATGGTATGTTGTGCTCTCTTAAGCAAAGCAGTTGTTGAGTATGGCATTAAAGAACCCGGTAAAATACTCGATAAAGTAAGAGACATGGTGCTTCGTGCTTTTAATGGATCGGAAGTGGATATGAATGACGGAATGGATATATCATTATGCGCCATAAATAAAAAAACATTATTAATTGAATGGAGCGGTGCCAATAACCCATTACTCTATTTCCGTAACGGAGAGATGTTTGAAATTAACGGAGACAAGCAGCCAGTAGGCAGATATGAAAGGTATTTACCCTTTACAACTCACACCCGTCAATTACACGAGGGCGATACGCTTTATATGTTCAGCGATGGTTATATGGACCAGTTTGGAGGTACCAAGGGAAAAAAGTTTATGTACAAAAACCTGAAACAGGTTTTTACAGAGCTTAAACCGGTCAACATGCAGGCTCAAAAAGAGATACTTGACAATACCTTCCAGGAATGGAAAAGAGATTTGGAACAAGTAGATGATGTGCTGGTTATAGGAGTGAAACTATAAAGCAGGTAACACCTTGGCTTTAGCCTCACCAAAACCTATACGTACATTATCATTTTTGGCATAACCCTTAATAATAACTGTATCGCCGTCCTGCAAATATTTACGTTCTGTCCCGTTAGGGAATTTTATAGGATTCGCTCCACCCCAGGTAATCTCTAATAATGAACCAAACGAATCAGGCGTGGGTCCGCTAATAGTACCCGATGCCATCATATCGCCCACATTTATATTACAACCATTTACAGTATGATGCGCCAGTTGCTGGTCCATAGTCCAGTACATATACTTGTAGTTCGATGTACAAATTTTTAATGCATCTGTATTTTCAGGTTGCAGGTAAACTTCTAAATTAATATCTACTGCTGTATTGCCCGGTGCATGCTGCAAATAAGGCAAAACAGGTGTTTGCTGTTCAGGCGCTTTTACACGGAAAGGCTCCAGCGCATCCAGTGTAACTATCCAGGGTGATATGGTTGATGCAAAATTTTTGGCAAGGAACGGGCCCAGTGGCACATATTCCCAGCGCTGTATATCTCGTGCCGACCAATCATTAAACAATACCATTCCAAAAATATGATCTTCGGCATCTTTTGTACTTACAGATTGACCAAGCTCAGTTGATTTGCCAATTATAAATGCCGTTTCCAATTCAATATCTAATGCTTTTGTCGGGCCAAACACAGGTGTTTCGGTATTGGGTGGAGTCATTTGTCCTTTAGGGCGATGAAAATTTTGCCCGGATACAATAACAGAAGAGGCTCTGCCATGATATGCAACAGGCAAGTGCAACCAGTTTGGCAACAGTGCATTCTTCGGATCACGGAACATAGTACCTACATTGGTAGCATGTTCTTTACTCGAATAAAAATCGGTGTAATCGCCAATTTTTACAGGCATTAACATTTGCACATCAGCTACATTAAAAAGACATTTCTTCCTTGCCTCTTTATCATCTCTTAACTCAGGGTTATCTTTTCTGAATATCTCCGAAAGCCTGTCTCTCAATGCCCTCCATACAGGTTTGCCTAACTCAATAAATTCATTTAAGTATTGGGTACTGAATACTCCCTCCGGCAAATTCAATGAAGATAAATAACCTATGGCCTGCAATGCTTCAAGGCTTATAACTGTATTACCAATTATGGTTACCGGTCCCCCCAGGTCTACCTCTGCCAAGTCTCCTCCTATGGATAGAATTTCACCTTGCCCGTTATGTAATAGAGAAGTTAAGGCCCCTACCCCAAAAGGCAAATTTTGAATAGGGAAATCACTGTTGGCGGGAACTTCAATCCACGATTGTAAACCTGGGTCATTAGCTTTTATCATAAGGCAAATTATTTACGGCAAAAATATCAATATAGTGGCAATTCGTTCTAATTTCAGCCCCAAACCCCTAAAGGGGCTTAAAAGTCAATATAGCTGTAACTTATTTCAAAGCCCCTTTAGGGGTTTGGGGCTTACAAGTGCCATTTTATCTGTATTTTTGAAGTAAGAACAATACTTATACAACAAAGGTGTGTGGCATAACGGGTATTTTTACCCATACTGAAAACGCAGAAAACTACAGGGAGGCATTAAACAAGGCTATTTCCGCTTTGCACCATAGGGGGCCTGACAATGAAGGAACCTATTTCCATGAACATGCCGCACTTGGGCAGACACGCCTTAGTATTATAGATACCAGCCCGGGTTCGAACCAACCATTTTACAGCGCCGATAAAAGATATGTACTGGTTTATAATGGTGAGTTTTTCAATTATAAAGAGCATAAAGAAATATTACAAAAGCAAGGAATTTCATTCCGCACCAGTGGCGATACGGAGGTTTTGCTGCAATTATATATAACCAAGGGAGAAGCATTTTTAGAAAATGTGAATGGCTTTTTCACACTTGCCATTTTCGATACGCACGAAAAAACATTGTTTATTGCACGTGATAGGTTCGGCATAAAACCTCTCTTCTACTCCACCGATAAAGACAAGTTCATTTTTGCATCGGAAATGAAAGCCATGCTGAACTATCCTATCAGCAAGGCAATTGATAATTCATCATTACTACAATACCTTCAACTCAATTATATACCTGCCCCCGATACTATTTTAGAAAGCGTAAAGAAATTTCCTGTAGGGCATTATTGCAAAATAAAAGTTGGTGAACCTGTTTCATTCAAACCATTTTGTAAAAATGCATACCCTGCAACTGAACCCATAACTGTCAGCTCGTTTGAGGAGGCGAAGAAAACGTATTACAATTTATTAGATGATGCAGTGCAAAAGCGCCTTATATCTGACGTTCCACTTGGCACATTCCTTAGTGGTGGATTGGATTCCTCAGCGGTTACGGCATTGGCGTCTATTCATAAGCCCGACCTTATGACTTTCTCCATTGGCTATAAAGATGAGCCGATGTTTGATGAAAGCAGATATGCAGAAATGGTGAGCAAAAAACTGAAGACAAATCATCATGCCTTTATGCTCGATAGCGATGATCTGTACAATGAACTCTTTAAAGTACTTGATGCTATTGATGAGCCTTTCGGAGATTCGTCTGCTATACCCATGCATATACTTTCGCGCAAAACCAGGGAGCATGTTACTGTTGCACTTTCGGGCGATGGCGGCGATGAACTTATGGCTGGCTACAACAAGCACCGGGCTGAATATAAACTACAACATGCCGGTTATTACAAAACACTTACTACAACGGCCCTGCCTTTTTTACGCATGATGCCTCAATCGAGAAACAGCAAGCTGGGCAATATTGCCAGGCAAGGCATACGCTTTGCCGAAGGTGCTAAAATGAATGCAGCAGAAAGGTATTGGAGATGGGCATCAATTGCAAAAGCAAATGAAGCTTTGGAATTATTAGCTCATAAAAAAGGAATCCTGGAGACAACTAACAACATAAGAAAACACGAATTATTAAAAGGAATAAACGACGATTTTAATTCGCTATTATTTACTGATGTGCAATTGGTATTGCAAAACGATATGTTGGTAAAAACCGATTCAATGAGCATGGCTAACAGCCTTGAAGTGCGTGTGCCCTTGATGGATTACAGGCTGGTGAATTTTCTTTTTTCATTACCAACAGAATACAAAATAACAGCCGATAGCCAGAAGAGAATATTAAGAGAAGCGGTTGCACACCTATTACCCGAAGAAATTCTTACCCGTAAAAAACATGGCTTTGAGGTGCCATTATTAAAATGGTTCAAAACCGGATTGCGCGATAAAATTGAAACTGTATGGCTTAACGATACGTATATTGAAGAACAGGGGATTTTTAATCCTTCAGCTATTAAAGCATTAAAGCAGCAACTCTTTTCAAACAACCCGCAGGAATCGGTAGCAAGAGTTTGGGGCCTGATAGTATTTCAGCACTGGTACAAAAAACATTTACAAAATTTATAAATGGCATACCGGGTACTTAGACTTATAAACCGTTTTAACCTGGGTGGGCCAACCTACAATGTAACCTATCTTACACGTTACATGGCACCCGAGTTTGAAACACTTTTGGTTGGTGGAACTAAAGAGGAATCGGAGGCCAGTTCAGATTTTATACTGGAACAAAATGGAGTTAAACCGATTATTGTAAAAGAAATGCGGCGCTCTATTAATCCCATGAACGATATTGCTGCGTATAAAGAAATCAAAAAACTCATAAAAGATTTTAAACCTCATATTGTACATACACACGCTGCAAAAGCCGGTGCATTGGGGCGTATGGCTGCATTCGCGTGCAAGGTTCCTATTACCGTGCATACTTTTCACGGGCATGTGTTTCACTCCTATTTTGGCAATATTCAAACAACAGTTTATAAAAACATTGAGCGCTATTTGGCTAAACGAACTACTGCGTTGGTTACATTAAGCGAAAAACAAAAACATGAACTTTCAGCCATTCATAAAATAGCCCCGGCAGATAAATTTCATATTGTTCCGCTCGGGTTCGATCTGGAGAGGTTTTGGGCAAACCAGGAATCAAAAAGAAAGCAATTCAGAGAGCAATATGAAATTGCTGATAACGAAATTGCCATTGGTATAATAGGCAGGCTCGTTCCTGTTAAAAACCACAGGCTTTTTTTAAAGGCCTTTCAATTGGCAAAAGCTAAAACAACCGAAAAAATAAAAGCCTTTGTTATTGGAGATGGGGAACTGAAAGAAGAGCTAATGGAATATTGTAAAGAAATAGGGCTTTCATTTACTTCGCGTACAAATCTGCATGCAAATGCCGATGTTTTCTTCACTTCATGGATAAAAGAAGCCGATATTGCTACTGCAGGGCTAGATATTATAGCACTTTCATCACTTAACGAAGGCACTCCCGTAAGCCTTATTGAGGCACAGGCAGCAGGCAGATCCATAATTTCGACCCAGACTGGCGGAATTGAAAATGTGGTAATTCCTGAAGTAACTGCCCTTTTATCACCGGTAAACAATGTTGAAGCATTTGCAGAAAACCTTATAAAGCTTTGTAATGATAGGGTTTTAAGGCAAAATTTGTCAGAAAAGGGCAAAGAATTTGTAATGAACCATTTCCACTATACTTCTTTAGCATTGAATATGAGCAACTTATACCGTAAACTCATAGAAGATAAACATATTCAGGCATTATGATTTTTAGTACTTTTGGTACTTCTTATCAACCTAATAGATTTTATGAGGAAGTTATTGTTTTTGATTTGCGTGGTTACTTTAACCGGCTGTTCCTGGCTATACCCAAGTATGATGTTAAAAACCCCACGCAATTATCCATTTGCTAAACTTAATGATTCTATATCGAGCACTGACTATAAAATATCAGCAAACGACTTCCTTAGCCTCAGGTTATATTCACAAGATGGATTCCGTTTAATTGACTATACCAATATCGTTGATAACTCATCCACCGGAACCCCTTCCTCAGGTGCCGGATCAAATAACATACAATATCTTGTTGAGCCCGATGGAACAGTACGGCTGCCTGTTTTGGGAAGAATACCTATTGTAGGACTTACCATACGGGAAGCCATTCAGATGCTCGAACAGAAGTTTTCGCAATATTATATAAAACCATTTATTATACTTTCAGTTACAAACCGCAGGGTTATTATATTTCCGGGAAATCCGGGCACTGCAAAGGTTGTACCTTTAGTCAATAACAATACCACTCTTATAGAAGTCCTTGCCATTTCAGGTGGTATTACTGAAGATGGGAAGGCAAAAAAAATAAAATTAATACGGGGTAATCCAAATAAACCAAACGTTTATATGATAGATTTATCTACTATTAATGGCATTAAAGATGGGTGCACCATTTTGCAGGAAGGTGATATAATATATGTCACGCCTCAAATCAGACCGGTAGGAGTTGCCCTAGAAAGGCTTACCCCGACACTTAGTCTCATATCTACTGTATTGTTAACCATTACATTGCTTAAAAGCGTCAAAGTATTCTAATGCAAAATACAGCTCCGGAAAACTCGCCTATACCTCCAAGGCAACGCAAACCCAAGAAGCCTTCTTCCATTAACGAAGAATTCGACTTGTCATTATTCATTTTAATTGCTCAAAAAAAATGGAAATGGGTTGCAATTGTTTTCCTCAGCGCTTTTGTCATTACAATTCTTTACTTACGTTACGCACAACGTATATTTGAGGAAAGCAGCACCATACAAATTAATTCTCAGAATAAATCGAACATGATTCTTGGTTCAAATACCTCTTCACTTTTTCAGTCACCTGATGAAGAATTGGCTCAATCGGTAGAACTGATCCGTTCACCTCTTTTTCTGGAAGAAGTTTTCCGTTCACTTCCTAATATGAATGTTTCTTATTTTACGGAAGGTACCTTTAAAAATGACGAACAATATTTATCCGGGCCTTATCATGTCGATTGTGATAGTATTGCTTCAAAAAAATTACTGAGTCAAAAAATCTACATACGCTGCTTATCTTCAACATCAGGCCAGATCACGTATTCAAAAAATGGGAACAATGAAACGATTCCATTTACATCGGGCAATTGGACCACCACACCAGACGGGAACCTGAAAATAATTATTTTAAATTACAGCCTGCTTGAAACTTTACAGGGCCAGGTAAAAAAAGATGCCTGTTTTTTTATTATAAACAGTCCTGCCCAGTTAGCCAGGCAATACGCACCAAGTATTACTGTAAAAGTATTGAATCCGGATGCGCGTACCTTACAAATTTCGTGCGAAGATTTTAATGATTCAAAAGCCGCAGACCTGGCAAATTCAATAGCAAAAGTTTACATACAACATTCATTAAGCAAAAAAACGGAGAGTGCCCAAAGCATTTTAAGATTTGTTGATGAACAATTACAATATGAACTTGATAAAATACGGCTTATTGAATTATCTCTCGACTCTTTTCCAAGCAATAACACAATAAATACTGCTACAACTCCCGCCCAAAGTGCCTTTGCAATAAATATGACTCACCTCTCAACCCTTGAGGATCAACTAACTGCTTTGGATTTGAATGAAAAGATACTATCGCACCTGGTTAGTGAAATAAGCGCCAAACAAGATATTGACCCTACCGAATTATTGATTTTACTAAGCGGGAGCAATGTAGGCGACCAGTTGAAAGACTACCTGGCCGAACTGCGCCGAATGATGGTTAAAAAGCAGGATGCAGGCTTTGACATAAAGCCTGATAACCCAAGTGCTGTAAATTTTGATAAGGAAATAGATAATCAAAAGAAGCTGATAATGCTTTGCATTCCTGTAATAAGTGAGAAACTCGAATCACAAAAATCTGATCTTGAAGGTCAAATTAATCATATAAAAGCTCTTTATCCTGATAAATCAACCGGAACAAGTATTGATTTCATGAGATTGCAAAGGCTCTTTAGCATTAATGAAAAATATTATGATGCGTTACTCGAAAAAAAGACCGAATACCAGATATCAAAAGCCGGGTATGTAGCCGAAAGCCAGGTACTTGAAAATGCTACTGCATCTCAAATACCGGTTTCTCCGCAAAAAACCCTGAGTTTTACCATAGCAGTAATTGCAGCGTTCGGTATAAGCATTGTAATTCTTTTGATCATCTATCTTTTTTATAATAATATTTCTTCACTTGAAGATATTGAGCATATAGCTGAAAGTCCAATAACATTGCTTGGCGTTGTGCCATTATATACAAAAGAAATCCCTTCATCGCAGTTTATTGTTAACCATAATCCAAAATCGCTGCTGGCTGAGTCTTTCCGTTCTATACGTACAAACCTCCAGTTTATTTCAAACGATGCAGAAGCTAAAATAATCGCCATAACATCCACGATATCCGGCGAAGGCAAAACATTCGTTTCTATAAACCTGGCTGGCCTCATTACCTATTCGGGCAAAAAAGTTATTATTCTTGACCTTGATATGCGCAAGCCCAGGATACATACTGCACTTGGCATGGACAATTCGAAGGGAATGAGCACTTTGCTGATAGGCAAAAATAAATTGGAAGAAACCATACAGGTGTCAGAACTCGAGAATCTTCACGTAATTACAGCTGGGCCAATTCCTCCCAATCCATCTGAGCTTGTAATAAGCAAAGCAATGGATGACTTACTGGAGTTGCTTAAAACAAAATATGATATTATTATAATAGATAATCCGCCTGTGGGACTTGTAACTGATGGAATAGCCATGCTACAAAAAGCAGATTACCCTATTTATGTAATGAGAGCAGATTATTCGAAACGTGAATTTGTTCATTTTGTAGATCGTTTATATTACAAAAATCATTTGCACAAACTTTCTTTTGTCCTGAACGGCGTAAACCTTAAACGCAATCCATATGGCTATGGTTATTATGGCTATGGTTACGGTTACGGTTATGGTTACGGGCATAATAATTATTACGAAGCATAAAACAGAAATGGAAGTAACGCAAACACCGCTTAAGGGATTATTGGTCATTCAGCCTAAGGTATTTCAGGATGAGAGAGGATATTTTTATGAGCCTTATAATAAAAAGGTATTTGCCGGATTGGGTATAACTGATGACTTTCAGCAAGACAACCAATCAATGTCGCAAACAGGTGTTTTGCGCGGGCTTCATTTTCAAAACCCTCCTTTTGCTCAGTCAAAACTGGTTAGGGTAATACAGGGTTCTGTTTGGGACGTAGCGGTTGACATACGGAAAAATTCACCAACTTATGGCGAGCACTTTGGCCTGGAACTGAGTGAAAAAAACAAAACCATGTTGTACATACCCGAAGGTTTTGCCCATGGATTTAAAACACTCGAAAATGATACAGTATTCCTTTATAAATGTTCAAGGCTTTATAATAAAGCCTCTGAAGATTCTATTTATTGGAATGACCCGGACCTGCATATTAAATGGAATATAGAAAACCCTGTTTTATCTGAAAAAGATAAAAACGGTAAACTATTTAAGGATTTTAAAAGCCAGTTCTAACCTCTATTCCATGTCGCTTAATCACCCGCTTTTTTACTTTAGTTATTTCACATTGGTTTTTGTGCTTTCTATACTCCTGAACAGCTTATTTCTTAAGTTTTCGCGAACATTAGGAATACGGAAAAGTGAAAACATTATCCGTTGGAGCGATGTACACAAGCCCGCACTGGGAGGTATTACCTTTTTTATCACCTTCCTTTTATCTCTCATAATATATTCTCTCTTCTTTCAATCGACCAATATATTATTGCACGCACAAACACTGGGTATGCTTGCTGCCTGTACAATTGCTTTCCTTATGGGGCTGGCCGATGATGCCTATGATACCAATCCTGTTCTGAAATTTTCGGCGCAGGTCTTTTGCGGCATTATTCTTATTTACTCAGGTATTTACATACAACTATTTCAAAATATATACATTAACTATTTTATTACCATGCTTTGGGTGGTTGGTATAATGAACGCTATAAACCTGCTCGATAATATGGATGCTATTTCATCTATTGCATCGCTTAATGCACTTGTAGTTATCCTTTGTTTATTAATTATTGACAGGCAATCCGATTCGGTTTTCTTTACACTTATACTCGGCACAGCATCGGCTATATCAGCTTTCCTGCTCTTTAACTGGTATCCTTCAAAGATGTATATGGGCGATACCGGGACACAATTCCTGGGTGCATTTATGGCAGCGGTAAGTATTTTATTTTTATGGGGCACCTCGCCCGAGCCTTTCTTGCCGGCTACCAAACGCCTGCTTTCTGTACTGTTAACATTTGCATTACCCATAATTGACACTACTATTGTTTTTACTAACCGCATACTAAAAGGCAACTCACCATTTGTAGGAGGTAAAGACCACACTACACACCACCTTTTTTACCTGGGCATTAAAGAAACCAGTATAGCCATTCTATATTCTGCCTACTCCGGCGTATCATTACTATTTGTTGTATTCATAAACAAATACATAAAAGACTGGTCTGTATTGTATTGCAGCCTCTTTGGTGCTTACTTTCTTCTTTCACTCATTGCCTTTTTTATTATTACCCGCATCAAAAAGAAAGAAAATGAGGCTTAATATTTCAACAATAATTCCCGATGCAGTAAAAGGCAAACTTAAGAACATATTCTTCGTTGGTGGAAGCGTAGTACTTCTTTCCATGACAATTGAATTACTAAACTCCTCAGGCAATATTAATGCCGACAACAACTCCTTTAGCCAGAGCTATAAAATATTCCCTGTTCCTTTACCCGATACCATGAGTTTTGCGGGGGAAAAAGTACCGATGAACCATTTTGGAATAAGGGAAAACCTGGAACAGGAAATGCTCGTAAATACATATTGGCAATCGCAAACATTACTGGTTTTGAAGCGCACGCATCGCTATTTTCCTGTAATTGAACAAATACTTAAAAAGAACGGAATACCGGAAGATTTTAAATACCTGGCAATGGCCGAAAGCGGATTCAGCTATAAAGTTTCCGGCGTAGGTGCATCAGGATTTTGGCAGTTTATGAGGTCGACAGGTGAAGCTTACGGGCTTGAGATAACCAAAGATGTAGATGAACGCTATAATCTTGAAAAAAGCACCGAAGCAGCCTGCCGTTATTTTAAAGAAGCTTATGCAGAATTTCATAACTGGACACTGGTAGCAGCATCTTATAACCTGGGCCTGGGCGGAGTAGCAAAAGAACTACAAAGACAAAGGCAGAATAACTATTACGAGCTTGAATTGAATACTGAAACAGCACGTTATGTTTACCGTATATTAGCACTTAAGGCTTTGTCATCTTCTCCGAAACAATTTGGCTATTACCTTAAACCTGCAGATATGTATAACCAGTTGCCGGTATATCTTATGCCGGTTGATTCATCTATTACCAACCTGGCAGATTTTGCAATAAGTAAAGGAATAAATTACAGGGTGCTGAAAATGCTTAACCCCTGGCTGCTTACTGATAAACTACCCGATGCCGATAAGCGCATTTACGCTATTTCGCTTCCGGTGAAGAATGTTCCCTTTCTTGACCTTGGTGAATATGTAACCTTTGCCGACAGTACTTCTTTAATTGCAAAAGCAGCCGACACGCTTATAAAGCAAGACGGAAGCAAAGGCAAAATAACCATACACATTGTAAAAGCCGGTGAAAACATACAATCTATTGCAAAGCAGTATAACGTACCGGTAGAAAAGCTTTGCGCATGGAATTCTATTACCGATACATTAAAGCTCAAACCAAAAGATGAGCTTATGATATTTGAAAAATAAGGTGAAGACGGAGATACTTGAAAAACCCAATGATATTATTTCCGCACAGGAATACATTGAGGTTATTGGCGCCCGCGAACATAACCTGAAGAACATAAGTCTTTCAATACCGCGTAACAAGCTTGTGGTAATTACAGGTTTAAGCGGCAGCGGAAAATCATCATTGGCATTTGATACCATTTATGCGGAAGGGCAACGCAGGTACATTGAAACATTATCGGCATACGCCCGCCAGTTTTTAGGCAGTATGGAACGGCCTGATGTAGATAAAATTGAAGGCCTTAGCCCCGTTATATCTATTGAGCAGAAAACGGTAAATAAAAACCCGCGCTCAACGGTTGGTACCATTACTGAAATATATGACTTTCTTCGCCTACTATTTGCCCGAACAGGAGAAGCATTCTCGTATGTAACAGGAGAAAAAATGGTTCGGTTCTCAGAGAAACAAATAGTGGACCTGATAATTGAAAAATTCGACAAACAGAAGATACAAATACTTGCACCTGTTGTAAAAGGCAGAAAAGGCCATTACCGAGAGCTTTTTGAGCAATTGCGAAAAAGCGGCTTCTCACGCGTTAGAATTGATGGCGACATAAAAGAAATAAAGGCCGGTATGCATACTGACAGGTATAGCATACACGATATTGAAGTGCTTATTGACCGGGTTGAAGTACATATTGATTCGCAAAAACGAATTACCGAATCGGTTGCCCTTGCTATGAAAAACGGCAAAGGAATTATTACAGTAATTACCGAAGATAACAAGGTACATCATTACAGCCGTTTTTTAATGTGCCCTACTTCAGGCATATCTTACGATGAGCCGGCACCCAATCTTTTCTCATTCAACTCTCCTTATGGTGCATGCCCGAATTGTAATGGTCTGGGTGAAGTGGCGCAAATTGATGCAAAAAAAATTATACCCGATACCCACAAATCAATTAACGACGGTGCTATTGCCCCTGTGGGTAAAAGAAAAGATAACTGGATATTCCGTCAGCTTGACGCTATTGGCGAAAAGCATGGCTTTACCCTCGATACACCTGTAAACAAAATACCTGAAGAAGCTATACATACTATTTTATATGGCTCTGATGAAATATTGAAAGTGCGTGAAAGCCTAACCAGCAATGCACACAGCTATGCACTGAATTTTGAAGGTATCGTTAACTTTATTGAACGCCAAAGGCAGGAGAGCGATACACCCGGGCTGGCAGAATGGGCTTCGGGCTTTATGAATAAAGTAATATGCCCCGATTGCAAAGGAACCCGATTAAAGAAAGAAGCCCTTTACTTTAAAATTGATGATAAGAACATTGCTGAATTAGCCTCTTTAGATATTGTCGCACTCTATGATTGGTTCCTTACAATAGAAAGCAAAATAAGCGCTAAAAATAAAATTATTGCCAAAGAAGTCTTAAAAGAGCTCCGCAGCCGTGCACAGTTTTTGCTTAACGTAGGGCTCGATTACCTCACTCTTAACCGCAGCTCCCGTACATTATCGGGCGGCGAGGCACAACGTATACGCCTTGCTACACAAATAGGTTCGCAACTGGTTGGCGTATTGTATATACTCGATGAGCCAAGCATTGGCCTGCACCAGCGTGATAATACCAAACTTATTGAAGCGCTTAAGCAATTGCGTGATATTGGTAATTCAGTAATTGTTGTTGAGCATGACAAAGAAATGATGCTTGCATCGGACTGGATTATAGACATTGGCCCCGGCACAGGTATGCATGGTGGTAAAATTGTTGCCCAGGGAACTCCTGAAAAATTTGTTAAGCAGCCGGGCCTTACTGCCGAATTCCTTTTAGGGAAAAAAGAAATTGCCATACCCACGAAACGCAGGAAAGGCAGTGGCAAAGAAATTGTATTGAAAGGAGCCAAAGGCCATAATCTGAAGAATGTTACAGTAGCTTTTCCATTAGGCAAACTTATTTGCGTAACCGGTGTTTCGGGCGGAGGGAAATCATCTTTAATTAATGAAACCCTCTACCCTATTCTCAACCATCATATTTACCGGGCAGAGAAAAAACCATTGGAATATGATTCCATTACCGGCTTGCAACACATAGATAAGGTAATTGAAATTGACCAGGCACCTATAGGGCGAACTCCACGTTCAAACCCTGCTACCTATGTAAACGTTTTTGCCGACATACGTAACCTGTTTGCAGCATTACCTGAGGCTAAAATACGCGGATACCAGGCGGGAAGATTCTCTTTCAATGTAAAGGGCGGCAGGTGCGAAACATGCCAGGGCGCAGGTTTACGCACTATTGAAATGAACTTTTTACCCGATGTATATGTGGTTTGCAACGAATGCAATGGCAAACGTTATAACAGGGAAACCCTTGAGGTAAGGTTTAAAGGCAAATCAATTAACGATGTACTTAACTTAACGGTTGAACAAGCAGTCGAGTTTTTCTCTGAGATTCCTTCTATACATCAAAAAATAGTTACTCTTAGCCAGATAGGCTTAGGCTATATTACATTAGGTCAATCCTCCACTACCTTATCAGGTGGTGAGGCACAACGTACCAAATTAGCAACAGAATTATCGAAAAGGCAAACCGGTAATACTCTTTATATACTCGATGAACCAACCACAGGCCTGCATTTTGAAGACATCCGCCTGCTGCTTGATGTATTAAATAAGCTGGTTGACTATGGCAACACTGTTATTGTTATAGAACATAATATGGATGTAATAAAAGTAGCCGATCATATTATTGACCTTGGCCCAGAAGGCGGCGCTAAAGGCGGCCAAATAATAGTTGAAGGCACCCCCGAAGAAATAATAAAAAACAAAAAGAGCCATACTGCCGTATACTTGGCTAAAGAACTATAACACTTAATCACATCTCATATGCTCAACGACGAAGAACAAATACAAAAAGCCTTTCAGGATAAGTCATGGAATGAAGTAAAGGCAACAGACTCCTGGCAAATATTCAGGGTAATGGCCGAATTTGTTGAAGGATTCGAGAAAATGGCAAAAGTAGGCCCTTGCGTGTCTTTATTTGGCTCAGCTAGGACAAAGCCTTCGCATACCTATTACAAGCTTGCATCTGAAATTGCTTTTAAGCTTACCCGCAACGGGTATGGTGTTATAACAGGCGGGGGGCCCGGCATTATGGAGGCAGCCAATAAAGGCGCCAAAGCAGGCGGAGGCCGTTCTGTAGGATTGAACATTACCTTACCTATGGAACAATCACATAACCCTTTTATTGACCATGATAAATTAATAAGCTTCGACTACTTTTTTGTCCGTAAAGTAATGTTTGTTAAATATGCCCAGGGCTTTGTGGTATTACCCGGTGGCTTCGGCACATTAGATGAATTATTTGAAGCACTCACACTTATACAAACCAATAAAGTAGCTCACTTCCCTGTTGTAATGGTGGGTAAAAAATATTGGGAAGGCCTTTTAAAATGGATAAAGGAAGAAATGATTGATGCGGAGAAAAATGCAAGCCCTGAAGATTTGAACCTTTTTAGTGTAGTTGATACTGCCGATGAAGTGGTTGAAGCCATTAACCTGTTTTACAGCAAATACCTGCTTAAACCTAACTTTTAAATTTATCTTTGCATACATTAATCGTTAACCTTACGCATCAATATGTCTAGGCTTTCTATAATACTTCCGGTTTATAACGAAGCCAAAGGCATTGAATTACTTTTCAGTACGCTTGAAAAGGCTTTGACGGGTTATGAATATGAGATTATTGCAGTAAATGACGGCTCAAAAGATTCATCGTGGGATGAAATGCTGAAAACAGCTGCAAAAAACTCCGCTATTAAACTCATAAACTTAAAAAGAAACTTTGGCCAGACAGCAGCTATTAATGCAGGTATACAGTCCGCCACGGGAGATATATTGATTCTTATTGACAGTGATCTGGAGAACGATCCGAATGATATTCCCAAACTATTGGCCAAAATGGAAGAAGGATATGATGTAGTGAGTGGATGGAGGCAAGCCAGGTGGAAAGGGCAGTTTCTTACGCGAAAAATACCGTCGCTGGCAGCCAATGGCCTAATAAGCAAAATATCGGGTGTTAAGTTGCACGATTATGGCTGCACCTTAAAAGCATACAAAAGAGATGTGATAAAGGATGTACGCCTCTATGGGCAAATGCATCGCTTTATACCCGTATTCTGCCAATGGCAGGGCGGCAAGGTTACTGAAATTCCGGTGAACTATCAGCCACGTATGTATGGCAAGAGTAACTATGGTTTATTCAGGATATATAAAGTAATACTTGACCTTGTTCTTATAAAATTTCTGGATAAATTTATGCAGCGCCCTATACATTTTTTTGGCGGGGCCGGCATTTTGTCTTTCCTTGTTATGCTTCTATCTGCAGGCCTGGCTATTTATTTTAAACTAACCGGGCAAAAAGATTTTATTCAAACTCCCCTGCCAACTATTGCAGCCATGTTTTTTATAGTTGGTATTGTAATGGTTCTTATGGGTGTGCTTGCCGAAATGATGATGCGCACCTATTACGAAAGTCAAAATAAGTTCCCTTTCACTATTAAAGAGAAAGTTAACTTTTAATATGAATAAGTTAAACCTGGGTTGCGGCATTGATTATAAGGAAGGTTTTGTAAATATTGATTTTCATTCTCATGTAAAAGTAGATTTACAATACGACCTGAATGTTATCCCATACCCTTTTAAAGACGAGGAGTTTGATTTTATTCTCGCTTCACATGTGATAGAACACCTGGATAAACCACTTGTCATTATGAAAGAGCTCCACAGAATACTCAAAAAAGGAGGAAAATTGCAATTAAAGGTACCACATTTTAGTCGCGGCTTTACACACTCTGAACATAAGGCAGGTTTCGATCTCACATTTCCGTACTATTTCAATCCCACATTCACCAAATCAGGTTATTACGGTGTAGCATTTGAATTAGAAAAAGTTGAACTTCATTATTTTGCATTCTTTCATCTGCTTCCTTATATGGGCATTAGTAAGTTTATTATTTCTGTTATGCATGTTATTAATGTTATAATTAATTTTTTCGCAAAGCTTAGCCCATCACTTTGTTCACGTATATGGTGTTTTTGGGTAGGAGGATTTGAAGAAATTGAGTATATTTTTATAAAGAAATAGTGTGAATACATTAGAATCTGAGGATAAGAAAACAGCAGAGGCATTTGCTTCTTCGTGGAACAATTTACCAGGAGGATCAGTATATACAGTCGACCAGTTTGAGGATTGGTTTGCCCCTATTACTAAGGCGGATGTGGCCGGTAAAACAGTTTTAGAACTAGGTTGCGGGAACGGAAGCCTATTATGCCATATACCTGCTTGGCAACCTGCGTATATTGAAGGTGTTGATTTGGGAGATTCTGTTCTTTCGTGCGAAAAAAACATGGCGCAAACCGGGTTTAAAAACTTCAAAATCACGCAATTTGACCTTACCAAGTTTGCCGGTAGTGGTTATGATCTTGTTTATTGCATTGGTGTATTACATCACTTAAAAAAGCCAATCGACGGGTTTGAATCTGTTTTAAGGAACACAAAGCCCGGAGGGCGTTTTCACTGCTGGGTTTACGCCAAAGAAGGTAACACAGTTGTAATTTATATTGTTGATCCAATCAGGAAAATAGCTTCAAAGCTGCCCTGGTGGTTTACTAAATACCTCATTGCTACACCAATTGTTGTACCTTACTTTATATACGCAAAGATAATTTCTACAAGTAAAATGTTCAAGAAGTTTCCATTATATGAATATTCCTGTTGGATAGCAAAAAGAGGTTTTCTTTTTTTCAGGCACGTGGCGTTTGATCAGTTGGTCACCCCTCAAACCGTTTATATATCTAAACAAACCATACAGGAATGGCTCGATAAGTATCCTGAAATAGATAAGAGCTCCGCTTACATTATTTTCAGAAATGGCAACTCATGGAAATTCGGAGGCAAGAAGAAATAGATGAGTACTGCCTATAATGATGCCGAGTTTAGTATTGGATACCCTGCCGGTGCCGAGGTTTCATATTGGTCGTTGGCAAGGAACCATATTTTATACCGGACCATTAAAGAAAAAAAACTATTCAACGGCCCGATAATTGAAATTGGTTGTGCCAGGGGATAATTATAAAATATTTAACCCGCAGAAATATTGACTGCTTTGGCGTTGAACTCGCAAATGTATTACCCTTAGATGGAATTGAAGGTAAGATAGTAACCGGTACCAATGCACTTGATTTAGATGAAAACTTCAGAAAAAAATTCAAAACACTAATGCTTCTTGATGTTATTGAACACATTGAGGATGATGAAAGGTTCCTGAAATCTGTTTTAGCAAAGTATGAAGGAGTAACCCACCTGGTACTCACGGTTCCGGCAAGAAAGGAAATATGGACCAATTTCGATGACTTTTACCGTCATTTCAGAAGGTATGACTTAAAAATGACCGAGAAACTTATTAATAGAGCAGGCTTTGAAGTTGTTGATATACGCTACGTATTTAACTCAATATATCTTTCAATTTTATTGCTTAAAAAATTCCGTAAAGACAGGCCAATTAAAACCCCTGCCCCACCCAATAGTTTGGTAAAACTATTGCATAGAATAATTGCGGTATGTTTTATAGCGGAGTGTTGGTTGATGCAAAAAAAACTTTACGGTTCATCAATTTTTTGTGTTGCCAGAAAAAAGGAATAGTAATAAAGCTATTCCGGTGTTTCGGATAGGCAAATACCAATAATACTATACTTCAAAATACTTTATATTTGTTATGATAAATGCATAATGGGTAAAGGCTTTATAACACTATTGTTTCCTGCAACATCAAAATGGCCATACTGGCTTAGTTTAGCCTTTATAAGCAGGTTAATCTTTTTCTTGCTGGTAATACATTTTAGCCAATACAATCATTTTCCGGGCTTTTGGGGCGGGTTACGTGGTGATTCCGAAGGATACATGCTGCCATTTGAAAATCTAATAAAAACAGGCTCTTACACCCCCGATTACCGTATGCCAGGGTTCGGAGTGCTTTACTATCCTTTGTTACTTGTTTTCTCAAAAGCCACAGCCTGTAATATTTTAATTATAATTCAATTGCTGCTTTCATCACTCTCTGTTTATGTGCTGGCTTTGACCGTAAAAAAAATATTCAAAAGCAATACTCTTTTCTATCTCACTTTCCTGATTTATACCACCAGCATCTTCTCAAGCATCCAGGACCCCGTGCTTATATCAGAAAGTCTGACTACATCTACCCTTATTTTATCCATTCATTTTTTTGCACGTTATTTTGACAAATATGAAATAAAAGAACTTATTTTCTCCGGCTCATTTTTAACCTGGACAACCTTTTTACGCCCAATTTTTTCGCCACTTTTTTTGATTCTGTTTGTACTGGCGGTAATAGTATTAATGCGCTCCAAAAGAAAAATGTTTCCTGCGTTTTTGTTGCTCCTCCCTATTGCAATAATAGACGGAGCATGGATAGTACGTAATTATATAAACTACAAAAAAATTGCACCTCTCACCAAAACAGTTTATTTTCCATGGATTGAGAATACCCATTTAAAATCGATGATAGAATTTACACAATCGTGGGGAGGAGCTATTTGGTTTGTAGACCCTAAAGCTGAAATATCATGGTTCGGCAATGGCAAGCCTTGTACGTTTGGTTCAGGCTCAAAAAATGATTCTGTTCCCTTTCCGGGTTATATTTATACATCCCAATTTAATGCCGATAGCCTTAAAACATTAAAGAACCTTATAACCCGGATGACAACTGATTCATGTCTTTCTACGCTGCAGAAATCAGACTATCAAAGAACAGTTATTGAGAAATTTAATCGATATACTTTGTCAGAAAAGAAAGAAAACCCATATGTATTTTACATAAAAAGTAATGAAAAAAGGTTGAATGCACTGCTGTTTAGCATACACCCTGTTACTAAGCTTTACATTAATAATACCATCAGCAAATTCTATAATGCTTATTATTATATAATACTAAGTTTTGGCTTTTTGGGCATATTACTTATGCTACCGTTAATCTTCAAATTATATTTAAATTGTATAATTCCGGCAATACCGGTTTTTACTATTCTTATTCATGCAGTTGTAATAAGAGAGAATGAGAACAGATACCTTATACCGGCTTATCCATTTATAGTTATTTGTGCCGGATATTGCTTATATTGGTTGTTAAATAAATTCTCACCTTCATTAGTAAATAAATTAGAGGCCACCGATTTATAGAATTATTATGTGCGGAATAGCAGGTTTTGTAGGTAAGGGCAGCGAAGACGATTTAAGGCGGATGATCAAGGCGATCAGTTATCGCGGGCCTGATTACCAGGGTACATCGCTGATTGAAAATGCGGGTTTTGCCCATGCACGCCTAAGTATAATTGATTTAAGCCCTGAGGCACAACAGCCATTCTTTTCGGCCGATAGATCGGTTATGCTGACATTTAACGGTGAAATATATAATTACCTTGCACTGAAGGAAGAATTAATGCGCCTGAATAAATACACATTCCGGACAACATCAGATACTGAAGTAATAGTATACCTGTACATGGAGTATGGTGAGAAGTTTCTTGAAAAAATGAATGGAATGTTTGCCCTTGCCATTTATGATTTCAACAAGAAGAAGTTGTTGTTGGCTCGCGACAGAATGGGGAAAAAGCCGCTGCACTATTCAATAATAAATGGCACCATTGTATTTGCATCCGAACTGAAAGCTATTTTACAACACCCATTGGTTACCAAAGAACTGAACCTTGATGCTGTTAACGAATACCTGACATTTGATTATATACCAACGCCCAATACTATTTTCAAAAACATACACAAGCTGGAAGCATCGCAGTATATGATTTTTGAAGATGGTGAGATTACAACCAAACAAGCATATTGGCATGTAAATTTTTCAGAACAAAACATATCATTCACCGATGCTACAATAACATTAGATAAGCTATTAAACAATGCTGTTGCAGATAGGCTAATGTCTGATGTGCCATTAGGGGTGTTTTTAAGTGGCGGGCTTGATAGCAGTACCGTTGCATATTATGCTCAAAAAAATGCCTCATCAAAAATCAATACTTATTCCATTGGTTTTTCTGAAAAGAGTTACGATGAAAGCAGTTATGCAAAACTGGTTGCAAAACAATTAGGGACAAATCATCATGAAGATATTTTATCTGCCAATACTTCATTAAGCCTTATACCTGAAATAACAAGCAAACTTGACGAACCCTTTGCAGATCCATCAATTATACCTACATATTTTCTTTCAAAATTCACCCGCAAACATGTTACAGTGGCATTGGGTGGCGATGGCAGCGATGAATTATTGGCTGGATATCCTACCTTCATTTCAAATAAGTTCCTGAACTTCTTTAATGCCCTGCCCAAGCCACTTATTAAGTCCTTTTCTTCACTGACAAATTTATTACCCCCCAGTGATAAAAACATTAGCCTCGACTTTAAACTTACCCAATTTTTCAAAGGCTTTGAAGAAAGTAAACAATATATACATACGCTTTGGCTGGGCAGTTTTACTCCGTCTTTAAAAAGTAAATTATTTACTTCTGCGGCACTACATAGCCTAACCAATGGTAATGGCTTAACCAGTATTGACAGGTATTTAACCGATGTGCCCCATGCAAGTGAGTTTAACCGCCTGCTTTACTCTTACTACCGCACTTATTTATTGGAAGATATATTAGTGAAGGTAGACAGGGCAAGCATGTATACTTCATTGGAAGTCCGCGCTCCATTCCTAGATGTAAACGTAGTAGAGTTTTTAAATAATCTACCCAAAAGCTACAAAATAAAAGGGTTTACAGGCAAGCGTTTATTAAAAGAGTTGATGCGCAATAAACTCCCCAATGAAATAATTGACCGCCCTAAAAAAGGTTTTGGCATACCCGTTTCCTTGTGGCTCAGGAATGAATTAAAAGAAACTATGGAGCATTACCTTTCAGAGGAAAGGATAAATAAGCATGGCATTTTCAACTATTCATACATATATAAATTAAAGCAGGAACACCTGGCTTTAAAACAAAACCATCGGAAATTATTATGGAATTTGCTGGTATTTGAAATGTGGTGGGATAACTTTATGTAAAATTCAATACCTTTAAGCCTTATAGTTTATTATGAAAGTATTAATTACAGGATGCGCAGGTTTTATTGGCAGCCACGTTTCTGAGTATTTCCTCAGCCAGGGACATGAAGTTGTAGGCATAGATAATTTCGACCCTTTTTACAGTAAGGATAAGAAAAAACAGAATCTTGCCATTGCCCTTTCCAGCAAAAAATTCACCTTCATTGAACTTGATATTGTCAATACGGAAGCTTTTGCGGAACTTCCTTCTTGCATAGATGTAGTTATACACCTGGCAGCTAAAGCAGGAGTACGCCCGTCAATAATGGACCCACAAGCATATACCGACACCAATATAAAAGGCACCTTAAATATTTTAGAATGGATGAAACAAAATAAAATCAGTAAAATGGTTTTTGGTTCATCGAGCAGCGTATATGGTAACAATAAAAAGGTCCCTTTTGCGGAAGATGACATAGTTGATTTTCCAATTTCACCTTATGCTTTTACCAAAAAGGCCTGTGAATTACTCAATCACACTTATCATCATTTGTACGGGTTTGATATTATAAATCTCCGTTTCTTTACCGTTTATGGCCCTCGCCAACGCCCTGATTTAGCTATAAGGAAATTCGTTGAACTTATTTCAACAGACAAGCCTGTTCGCTTATTCGGAGATGGCACTACTGCAAGAGATTATACTTTTATAGATGATATAAGAAACGGAATATATAGTTCATTTAATTATGTTTCATCACGCAAAAATGTTTTTGAAATAATTAATTTAGGAAATAGCTCACCTGTAAAACTCAATGAACTTATAAATTGCATTTCTGAAGCCTTGAATAAAAAGCCGGTTATTAAGTATGAGCCTATGCAGCCTGGTGATGTTGACATTACTTTTGCCAATATTAAGAAAGCAGAAAAAATATTGAATTACTCTCCTGCCACCTCACTACAGGAAGGCATTGTAAAATTCATAAATTGGCTTAATAATGAAGGGGCAGGTCAGTAAATTTTTATTTAGAGAGCCATCCCAGTGGCAATTTTGGCTACTTTTTGCTTTCTTTTGCAAAGCATCCATATTTATTCTTCTTTTATGCAGGCATGAGTATAGTTCAATACCAGGTTTTTGGGGGTTAACCAGTGGAGATACACCAACATACCTTGAACCTATAGATAATTTTATAAAGCAAGGTAATTATTCTCCTGATATTCGTATGCCAGGGTATGGCATCTTATATATGCCATTTGCTTTCTTTTTTAGTCAGCCTGTAGCCTGCAATATAGTTATTATTCTACAACTTATTCTATCAGCTGTTTCGGTTTACCCTTTAGCATTAATTGCTAAAATGATTTTTAAATCGACAAATATTTTTTACCTGGTTTTATATATATACTGCATAAGTACTTATACAAATATGTATGATGATGCTTTATTGACCGAAAGCTTCGCCACTGCCTTTCTTATATTCTCAATGTATTATCTCGCTCAATTTCTAACAGGAGCCTCTGCATCCAACCGAAAACTTTTTCTTTCAGGCCTGTTTTTTACAGAAACCATCTTCTTACGGCCTGCTTTTGCGCCACTAATAATTATAGTCCCGGCAATTATTATGATATATATGTACACCACGCAAAAGAAGATTACTATAATAAAACCGTTGGTATTTATTGTTTCATTTATTATTGCTGATGGAACATGGACATTATCCCGGTATGAAAAACACCATGAAATAAATCCCTTAACTGTTCACTGGCTACCTTCATTTGAAAACAGTCATATACTATCTTTAATTACATTAATACAAGCCTGGGGAGGAGACTGGACAATGGGCGCTTCGGATTCTCAATACAATTGGTTTGTGATGAAGGAAGATAGCATAGCCGGTAAACAAGCCTCAGCTTCAAAAAACAATATTTTCCCAGATCAAATCTACACTTCAAAATTCAACTACGATAGCCTGTTGGTTTTGCGTAACAATGTACAACAATACATTACCCTTTCCGACGATTCAAAGTTAAGTCAACTAAAAAAAGAAGTTGTACTTAACAGAATAAGAGAAGCAAGTTCACGATACTCAAATTCTGTAAAAGCAGAGAACCCATTTCTATATTATGTAAAAGCACCCTTAACATACTTAAGAAGATTTATTGCAAATTCAGGAACATATAATCTATTCAATAATGTGCCTTTGCATTCCTTAAATTATTTTCAAATATTTGTTAAAATCATATATTCATTATTCTACTGGATGATTTTGTTATTCGGTACAGCAGGAATAATTATTCTTGCTAAAACAAGTTTCCAAAACTTATCTATTGCAACATTATTAGTTATTATATTATATACTGTTATAGCATACCCAATGATATTCCGCCAGCCCGAATTCAGATATCTTATCCCGGCATATCCTTTTATGGTAATATTTGCCACGTATGCCATTAGCAATATAAAAAGACACTCATCAAATTAAAACATGAGTAAAGAAACCCGGATTGACATACTTGACAGTTTCAGGTTTCTGGCCATTATATCTGTTATTTTATACCATTACTATTCCAGGTGGACCATTCCGGCTCACACTCAAAACTTATACCCATACGGTAATAGTTATGCCGGTTATTTTCAGTACGGCTACCTTGGTGTTGAGTTTTTTTTCATGATATCAGGCTTTGTAATACTATATACACTTGAAAAAAGTGGAACATATGGAGGTTTTCTAATAAAGCGATTCATCCGGTTATTTCCACCCATGTTACTCTGTTCCATAGTAACCTACCTTTTGGTCATTCTTTTGGATAAAGACAATCTATTTCCGGTCTTTCACTCTTCACCGCATGGCTTTCTTCCGGGTTTGACTTTTTCAAACACAAAAATATGGAGCGACATATTTCCGGATAAAAATTGGGCATATATTGATGGAGCTTACTGGTCTCTGCACACTGAAGTGACATTTTACCTTATATCGGGGTTGATTTACTTTTCAAACAGAAAGAACTTCATTTCAAACTGGTTAGTTTTTTCAACTATAATAATAGCTGCTAATGCATTACATATTCATGTATTCCCCAACAACGTCATTTTAACTGATTTCTTTAACCATTTTATGCTGGCGGATTATATTATTTTCTTCACGGTGGGCATACTTTCTTACGCTTACTTCTTCAAAAAGACTTTAACAAAGTGGAACGTAATACTTTCTATCTTTTTAATTCTTTATGAGTATCATCATTATACTTACAACTGGTCCATTCTTCTTATTATCTCTTTGTCAACTCTATTATTTGCAATATTCGCTTTTAAACCTTCCTATTTAGGTTTTCTTAAAATGAAGATATTCCAACGGATAGGTATAATTTCATATACTGTCTATCTTTTTCATCAATTTGCAGGTGTTATACTGATCAACAAAATTTCAGCAATAATCAAACTGGAATTTCTTACACCTTTTATACCCTTATTAGTAATTTTACTGGTATTACTTTTTGCAGAATTTAGTTACAGATTTTACGAAAAACCAGTAAGCGCCTATCTTAAAAAAATATGTCATAAATACATTCAGTAAAGAACATACAGAAAAAAATATATGAGTATTTAAACCCCATTCGGTGCTACATCCATGAAACCCCGGCTAAGTATGTTTTTCCTTAGAGACCCTTACAAGTGGCAGTTCTGGATATTCTTAGCGTTCTTCTTTAAGAGTATTATCTTCATTTTCCTCATTTACAGGCAAGACCTTAGCCCCTTACCTGGTTTTAGGGGAGTTATAGCCGGTGATACTTACACATACTTTAGCCCGATAGATAACCTTATTACACACGGTGCTTACAGTCCTGATTTTCGCATGCCCGGTTATGGGCTTCTATATTTTCCTTTCGCGTTTTTATTCAGTAAAACAATAGCATATACTATCATTATTGTACTACAGTTTATTGCAGCATCATTATCAGTTTATTGCCTCGCTATTATTGCCTACAATATCTTCAAGTCGAAAGCCATGTTTTATTTAACCTTCTACTTATTTGCCATAAGTACCTATACCAGCTTATTCGACACAACATTGCTTACGGAGAGTTTCACATGCTCTTTCTTGATTTTTTCTGTATTCTTTCTGCTAAAAGCACTCCATAATAGATCCAAGACATACATCAACCTTGTATTTTCAGGCGTATTCTTGACTGAAGTATTTTTTCTACGTCCCATATTTGCTCCTTTATTTCTAATTTTCTGCGTTCTGATTTTAGTTTTCTTTTACAGAAACAAATCCGGGAAATTAATGCCAAAACTCTTAGCTTTTTTGCTCCCATTGATTTTGATTGATGGAGCCTGGACAACCCGAAATTATTTAAAACATGACAAATTCATTCCCGCAACATCCTTTTATTATCCGAGGATTGCAAACTCTTACGATCTTCCACTTTATACTCTGGTAAGCAGCTGGGGTGGTGCCAATCAATATTGGGAACCGGATGCTGAAATACGGTGGTTTGGTGTAGAAGACGGCTTACCGCCCGAATTGCATAACCGGAGCGTATCACTGCCAGATTATATATACACATCTAAATTTAATTATGATTCTTTATTGGCTTTAAAGAAACAACTCTCCATTTATATATCCAACGAATCTAACCCCAATGCGGATTCTGTTAAAATGAAATCACTGCTCGCGACAATCAGGACAAAGTGCTTCTTTTATGCTAACTCAATAAAGACAGAAAAGCCATTTCTATATTACATTAAAGCGCCCATTATGCGGACTAAGCATTTCTTAGTTCATTCCGGAACTTATAATTTATTTGTAACACTCACCAGTCAATTAAATACAGTACAATATTGTGTTAAAATACTTTATTCATTATTCTACCTATTTATAATAGGCTTTGGAGCAATAGGCATACTAATTCTCTTCAGGCAAAGTATTTTAGTTACTCCCGTTATAATGATTACCGCTATTGTTGTTTACACTATAGTTATACATCCTGTAGTTCTTGGAGTATGCGAAAAAAGATATTTTGTGCCTGCATATCCATTTATGTTGATATTTGCGGCATATACTATTACCATTTTAGGGAAGGGACTTTTAAGAAACCGCTCAAACAAAATATAGCAATACTGATCTATGAATAAGGAACACCGCATTGACATATTGGATAGCTTCAGGTTCATTGCTATTCTGTCGGTTATTCTTTTTCATTATTACTCAAGATGGACCCCTCCCGGTTACACGCAAAACTTTTATCCATATACTAATGCAGGCGCAGCTTATTTCCAGTATGGGTTGCTGGGTGTAAACTTCTTTTTTATAATCTCAGGCTTTGTAATACTTTATACACTCGAAAAAAGTGTCTCCTATTCCGGGTTTCTCTTAAAAAGATTGATACGGCTCTTTCCGTCTATTCTGCTATGTTCAGTTATAACCTATGTCTGCGTTATGCTTATGGATAAGGATCATAATTACCCCATTTTTCACCCTTCTTCCCTTGGCTTCCTGCCCAGCTTAACCTTTACAAATGCTAAAATATGGAACGATATTATGCCCAATAGAAATATTGCCTATATAGATGGCTCTTACTGGTCATTACCTATTGAAGTAACATTTTACATTTTATCGGGACTTATTTACTTTATAAACAAAACCAAATTCATCTCAAACTGGATATTATTCTCCAGCGTTATTACAATTATTTTGGCATTGCACGATAATTTCTTCCCTGATAATAACTTCCTCACCCTATTCCTGACTCACTTTTTACTTTCCGATTATATTTTGTTCTTCACGATGGGTATGTTGTCTTACGCGTTATTTTTCAAGAAACCACTGGCAAAATGGAACATACCCGTTTTTGCCATATTAATTCTCTTTGAATACCACCATTTCACCCTTAATAAAACCCAGCATCCCGTAACCTTTAACTGGTCAATTATTATAATACTATTAGTATATGGCATCTTATTTGCCTTATTTACATTCAAGCCCCGGTACCTTGGGTTCCTTAAAATAAAAGCAATACAACGTATAGGAGTTATTTCTTATACCATTTACCTAATTCATCAATTTGTGGGCGTATTATTAATTAATAAGCTCGCACAGGTAATTACTTCAAGCTATCTATTACCATACATACCTATTCTTGTAATACTCCTGGTATTTCTGTTCGCAGAACTATGTTTCCGGTTTTATGAAAAACCAATTAGCTCATACCTTAAAAAGGCATTGAGCAAATACATTCAATAAGTTAAAGGAAAATTATCTATTCTTCGTGGTTATGGTAAATTTTATCTACCGAGGCCTTGTACTTTTCCATAATAACCTTGCGCTTCAGGTCGAGTTTAGGAGTTGTTTCTCCATCGGCAACATTCCACTCTTTCACCAGTAATTCAAACTTCTTCACTTGTTCTACATGGCCAAAGTTCAGGTTATATTTATCAATTACGGACCTGTATAACTCAAGTACTGCCTTGTTTTGAATAAGCTCCTCCTTGCTTGAATATGTAATATTTTGAGCTTTGGCCCAGGGCTCAAGCTCAGCAAATTTTGGAACAATTAATGCTCCTGCAAATTTTTGTCCATCGCCTACTACCATAATCTGCTCTATATAGCGCGACTCTTTCATTTTATTCTCAATAGGCTGCGGCGCTATATATTTTCCACCGGAAGTTTTAAGTAAAGCCTTCTTTCTGTCTGTTATCTTTAAAAACCTTCCATCTACCATTACACCGATGTCCCCGGTATGAAACCAACCCTCCGCATCTATAGCTTCTGCAGTACTGTCAGGGCGCTTATAATAACCCTGCATAACATTCGGTCCTTTACATAATATCTCTCCATCCTCTGCTATCTTAACTATCACACCTGGCAGTATTGGTCCAACTGTGCCAAAATGTGCACTGTTTGGCTCTAATGTATTTACGGCTATTACCGGAGAAGTCTCAGTTAGCCCGTAGCCTTCCAGTATTGGTATTTGTGCTGCCCAGAATATGCGGGCCAGTCGCGGTTGGAGTGCGGCACCACCCGAAACAACTAATTCTAAATTACCACCTACTGCCGCTGCCCATTTACTAAAAACAAGTTTACGCGCAATGTTCAATCTCATTTTATACCACCAGCCATTTGCTCCATAGTGCTCATACTGCGACCCTATACCAACAGCCCAAAAGAAAAGAAACTTCTTAATACCTGTCAACTTATTTCCGGTGGCAATTATCTTATCAAATATTTTTTCAATGACTCGAGGCACGGCCACAAATACATTTGGTTTTACTTCCCTCAGGTTATCACCAATGGTATCAATACTTTCAGCATAGTATATAGATATGCCTGAATACTGGTAAAGGTAATTGAGCATACGTTCGTATATATGGCAGAGTGGCAAAAAGCTCAATGCCTTGCCTGTAGAACTGATCGGTACATAAGGATGCGATGCAATTAAATTGCTCACAATATTATTATGCGAAAGCATTACACCTTTAGGAGTACCTGTTGTACCCGATGTGTAAATAAGTGTTGCAATATCAGACGGAGTGACTGCTTTCTTTAATTCTTCCAGTTTTTCAGGCTGAGGGTTTTTCTCACCCAATTGCAATACCTCCGACCAATGCGCGGCACCGGCTACCTGGTTAAAAGTATAAACCTGCTTTATAGCGGGAATATTCTTTACGATCTCCTTTACACGCTTATAAAGCGCTTCGTCAGATACAAAAACATATTTTACTCCTGCATCATTAAATATAAATTGGTAATCGGCATCGCTGATTGTAGGATAAACAGGCACATGCAATACGCCAATCTGCAACATACCAATATCGGCAAAATTCCATTCATGACGATTATTAGAAGAGATAGTAGCAATAGCATCGCCCTTAACAAGGCCCATTGCCATAAAGCCATAACTCATCTTGGCAGAGTTCTGAATAAACTCATCTGTACTGAAGGGAGTCCAGGTACCATTAACCTTAGTTACAAGAGAATCCTGCTTAGGATATTTCTCTTTTTGGTAATACGGAATATCAAATAAGCGTGTTGGCTCTATCATCTACTAGAAACAATATTTATTTTCAGCCATCATCTTAGTTGCAATCCTGCGGCGCGCTTCTTTGGTATTGTATGCATCGGTCTTGGTAAAACGCTTAAGGCCCGATAACATAATACGTTGCTCATCGCCTTCAGCAAACGAACAGATAGCATCTTTACCTGCCCTATTGATCCTGTCAGCAGAATCAAATAACCAGGTACGCATCATATCAAGTAATAAAGCACATTCCTGTTCGCCCTTCATGCTTACAAGCTTCTCAACACGTAATTGCATTGATTCGCTCACATATATTTCAATTAGCATATCGGCAATGTTCATTACCACTTCCTGTTCCGATTGCAGCTTCATCATAAGCTTTTGCACAGCAGAACCGGCAACCATTAAGGCAGCCTTTTTAAAGTTACGTATGTATTTCTTTTCAGCAGCAAACAACGAAGTATCCGGTGCGCCAAAATCAGGTATCGACATCAGTTCGCCTGCAATTTTTGTTGCAGGGCCCATCAAATCAATTTCACCTTTCATGGCGCGCTTCAACATCATATCAACAGTAAGCATACGGTTGATCTCGTTGGTTCCTTCAAATATCCTATTGATACGTGCATCGCGGTATGCCCTTTCCATCGGCGCATCTGCTGAATAGCCCATACCACCATATATCTGAACACCTTCGTCAACTACGTAGTTCAACACCTCTGAACCAAATACTTTCATAATAGCAGCTTCCACTGCATATTGTTCAATACCTTTTAATATCGCTTTACCATGCTCCATTCCGCCTTCAGTAAGGCCTTCAATAACATCTTCCATATTACGGCTGGCGCGATACAAAGCAGATTCGCTCGCGAATGTGCGGATAGCCTGTTCAGCCATTTTATGCTGAATAGCGCCATATGTACCTATCGGGTGGCCAAACTGAATACGCTGTCCTGCATATTCCACTGCTTTGGTAATTACTGTTTTGCAAGAACCCAATGCTGCAGCAGCAAGTTTAATACGGCCTACGTTCAATATATTTACGGCAATCTTAAATCCGTTTTCCCTTTCAGAAAGTAAGTTCTCTACCGGAACTTTACAATCGTTAAAGAATATCTGGCGTGTAGAACTTCCTTTAATACCCATCTTATGTTCTTCAGGGTTAAGAGTAATTCCACCAAAAGTCTTTTCTACAATAAAAGCGCTCAGGTTTTTATCATCGCCAATCTTGGCAAATACTACAAATACATTGGCAAAACCACCATTGGTGATCCACATTTTTTGACCGGTGATGGAGTAATACTTACCATCGGCAGACAATGTAGCTTTAGTTTTACCTGAGTTCGCATCAGAGCCTGAACCCGGTTCTGTTAAGCAATACGATGCTTTCCATTCGCCCGATGAAAGTTTTGGCAAATATTTTTTCTTTTGTTCTTCGGTACCATAATACAGAATTGGTAAAGTACCAATACCTGTATGTGCCGAAATAGCTACAGCAAAAGAATATCCAGAACCGATTGATTCGGTTGCAAGCATACCGGTAAGGAAGTCCTTTTCAATTCCACCGTATTGTTCCGGTATATTCAAGCCAAGTAATCCTAGTTGTGCAGCCTTATCCAATATCTTCACCATCAAGCCTTCTTCCTGGCTATCTATCCTGTCTAATACAGGCCAAACCTCTTGTGCCAAAAATTCACGGCAACTTTGAGCTATCATAAGTTGCTCTTCATTCCATTCTTCAGGTATAAAAATATCCTGGTAAGAAGATTCTTTCACCAAAAATTCTCCTCCTTTAATCGGGGTTTTAACTGCGGTAGTATCCATGTTTATATAGTATTAAGATATTAGTATTGGGTATTGAGATATAGGTATTTATTGCTTTAGTTTTATGCTTTGTTGGAGTTTATAATTCATCTTTTGTAGTTCCTCTATCTCTTTCAGTAATAAAGTTAATGTTTTTTCGTCAATTAAGTTAAGTTGCCCAGTTATTATAAGCTGAGTTTGAAGTTCATAGGAAGAACCATTTGAAATTCCAAGGAAGTGAAGAAACTCACCTGAAGAATTCCTCCCTGCTCCCTCTGCAATATTTGATGAAATTGAAACTGCGGAACGTTTAATTTGTGATGTGAGTCCATATTTTTCTTCAGTTGGAAAATCCGCAGTTACTTTATAAATTTCAGTCGCAAGGTTTATTGCCTTCTGCCAAATCTTTAATTCTTGTAGCTTATGCATTCTTTTTCTCTATACTCAATTCTCACTACTCAATACTAGTTCAGTAGCTCATATACTCCCGCCGCTCCCTGGCCTGTACCAACGCACATGGTAACAATACCATACTTATTTTTACGGCGGCGCATTTCGTTAAATAATTGCACTGAGAGCTTAGCGCCTGTACATCCCAGCGGGTGGCCCAATGCAATTGCCCCACCATTAACATTTACAATTTCAGGGTTAATGCCAAGGGTCCGCACCACTGCCAATGATTGTGATGCAAAAGCCTCATTCAATTCAAAGAGTTCTATATCGTTCTGTTTTAAGCCAGCCAACTTCAATGCCTTCGGAATAGCCTCAACCGGGCCAATACCCATAATACGCGGAGGAACACCTGCAGCTGCAAATGAAACAAGGCGTGCAATTGGTTTCAGGTTTAATTCCTTCACCTTCTTCTCTGACATTACAATTACAAAAGCTGCGCCGTCAGATGTTTGAGATGAGTTACCTGCAGTTACGCTACCATCAGCTGCAAATACTGGTTTCAATTTTGCCAATGCTTCCATTGATGTATCAGCCCTTGGGCCTTCATCGGCATCAACTATATATTCCCTGTTTTGTTTTTTTCCCTTTTCGTCTACATAGGTTTCCTTAACAGTTACAGGAACAATTTCATCTTTAAACTTATTTGCCTTAATAGCAGCAAAAGCTTTTTGATGTGAATCAAAAGAAAACTTATCCTGGTCGGCACGGGAAACTTTATACTCGTTAGCAACAGCCTCAGCTGTACTGCCCATGCCCCAATACCAGTCAGGGTGAGATAATCCAATTTCAGAATGCGGTACTATGCGCCAGCCACCCATTGGTATAAGCGACATTGATTCCGCTCCGCCTGCAATAATACAATCGGCCATACCGGCCTTAATCTTGGCACTGGCAATAGCTATAGTTTCTAAACCCGATGCGCAGTAACGATTCACTGTCATTCCGGGAATCTTGTCAGTATCAAATGCCATAAGCGATATGAGCCTGCCCATGTTCAAGCCTTGCTCCGCCTCAGGCATTGCATTACCTACTATCAGGTCATCAATATCTTCCTTTTTCAGGTTAGGTACCGATGCCATTAAATGCTTTAATACACTTACAGCAATATCATCGGGACGGGTAAAACGAAATTTACCTCTTGGCGCTTTGCCCACTGCCGATCTATATCCAGCTACAATATAAGCCTCCATATAATTGTTATTTAATATTAGTTGCGGAGAATTTTTCCTCCGGTTAAAATGCTTTGTATACGTTCAAGGGTTTTCTTCTCACCACAGAGCGACATAAATGCTTCTCTTTCCAGGTCCAGTAAATATTGCTCAGATACAAGAGTAGGAGCAGAAAGATCGCCACCGCAAATTACATAACCCAGTTTCAACGAAATCTTCTTATCGTGTTCCGACATGTAGTGTCCGTTCATCATAACATCGGCACCCACGTATACCATACCTAAGCCCTGTTTACCTAACACTTTTATATCGTTACGCATTACAGGTTGGGTATAACCTTCTTCAGCTAACTGTATTGCAGAAGCTTTTGCATCTGTCAGTAAGCGGGAACGGTTTACGGTTACTTCATCATGTCCTTTACGTAAATATCCTAAGTCAAATGCTTCGTATGCAGACGTTGAAACCTTTGCCATACCTATCGTTAAGAATTTTTCACGAAGCAGGTTCAATTCAATATCGCCTTCTGCCAATGAATCAGAAATACGTACTGCCATTTCTTTTGTTCCGCCGCCGCCGGGTATAAGCCCAACGCCGAATTCAACAAGGCCCATATAGGTTTCAGCATATATCTGCACTTTATCAGAATGCATTGCCATTTCACACGAACCGCCAAGCGCAAGGCTATGCGGAGCAACCACAACCGGTATAGATGAATACCGCACACGCATATTCGCATTCTGGAACACGCGTATTGCCATATCCAATTCTTCCCAATCCTGCTCAATTGCCATAGTAAATATGAGAGCCACATTCGCGCCCGCTGAAAAATTATCCCCTTCGTTTGATACAACCAGGCCGCGGAAATCTTTTTCGGCAATTTCAATTGCTTTGTTCATACCTTCTATCACTTCACCACCAATAGAATTCATTTTAGTGTGGAACTCTGCATTCAATATTCCATCGCCAATATCGGTAACGGTAACACCAGCATTCTTCCAGACAGTTTTGTTCTGCCTGAAATTATCAAGTAACAAGAATCCTTCAGTACCCGGTATGGTTTTATATGAACCTGTAGGAATATCATAATACTTTTTTGCACCATTTTCTAATTTATAGAATGATGTGCAGCCTTTCTTCAGCATATCATAAACCCATGCAGCAGGCTTGTTTCCGGCTTTCTCCATCATTTCAATACCGGCCTGAACTCCTATAGCATCCCATGTTTCGAACGGGCCAAGCTGCCAACCAAAACCGGCACGCATAGCATCATCTATCCTGTAAAGTTCATCCGATATTTCGGGTATGCGGTTTGATACATAAGCAAACAAACCG